>JAHEYE010000173.1 GCA_023251695.1 Sphingobacteriaceae bacterium
ATTCTGTTTCTTCACGATTGGTAAAGGAAATTCCTAATTCATGGAAACCTAATCAGTACGATAATCCAAGCAACACCGCTGCAAATTATGAGCAAACCGGTCCTGAAATATGGGAACAAACACAAGGAAAAATCACCCATTTGGTGGTTGGTGTAGGAACAGGCGGTACAATTTGCGGGACCGGAAAATTTCTGAAAGAAAAAAATCCTAATGTAAAAATATTGGGTGTCGACACCTACGGATCGGTGTTTAAAAAATACAAAGAGACCGGTATATTTGATAAAAACGAAATCTATCCTTATATCACAGAAGGTATCGGCGAAGATTTTTTACCACTTAATGTTGATTTTAATATCATTGATCACTTTGAGAAAGTTACAGATAAAGATGCTGCGATTATGACCCGACGCATAACCCGCGAAGAAGCTATTTTTGTTGGAAACAGCGCAGGTTCAGCTTTGGCAGGATTAATGCAGATGAAACACATGTACAAAAAAGGTGATATGGTTGTGATTATTTTCCACGATCATGGTACGCGTTACTTGGGGAAAATGTTTAATGATGATTGGATGCGCGACCGCGGCTTTCTGCAAATTAATAAACCCAAAGCCATTGACTTAATTGCTTCACATAAAAACCAAAAACTAATAACAGTGGACGCTGCTGCTACAGTAAGCGATGCATTGGCACTGATGAATAAATATGGTATTTCGCAAATTCCGGTAACAAAAGGAAATGATTTTGTAGGTTCGTTAAACGATAGCTATTTGTTTTCAAAACTCATCGAATCGAATGAAGTGAAAAATAAAAGTGTTGAGAGTTTAATGCAAAAAGCATTTCCTATGGTTGATGCACAATCTACCATCGACGAAATTTCCAAGCTAATCACAAAGGACAATAACGCGGTGCTCATGAAAGATTTGGGAGGAAACTCACATATCATCACTAAACATGACGTGATTCAGGCAGTGGCACAAATGGGAAATTAAGCATATTGTGAATTTTGAAAAGCAGGCTCGGCTATATAAATTTATTTTATTGGTGCCTAATGTTTTTGACGCAAGGTCAGGAGCAATCACTTTTTCTTAATAAAACTTCTGAAAAAATTAAGATTGACGGGATTCTCGATGAAGGAGTTTGGATAACTAATCCAAAAGTTTCAGGCTTCTGGCAGAATTTTCCTTACGACACTTCATTCGCACAAACAAAAACGGAAGTAATGGTTTGTTATTCGGATGAGTGTATTTACGTAGGAGCGGTTTGTTACGATAGTTTACCCGGGAAATATGTTATACAATCGCTCAAACGTGATTTTTCTTACCCTGTAAGTGATGCGTTTGTTTTTACTTTCGATCCTTTTTCGGATAAGCAAAACGGTTTTAGTTTTGGAGTTAATCCTTACGGCGTACAGCGTGAGGGTTTGGTACAATTTGGAGGAGGACAAGGCGTAACCACTAATTGGGATAATAAATGGTTCAGTGAGGTAAAGCGTTACAACGACAGATGGGTAGTAGAAATGGCGATTCCATTTAAAAGCATCCGTTATAAAAGTAATGCTGACGAATGGCGTGTAAATTTTTCGAGGAATGATTTAAAACGGAATGAAAATTCAACATGGGTACGGGTACCGAGGCAATATAATATTTCGTCACTTGCATTTACCGCGCCTATGAAGTGGGAAACGCCGCCTAAAAAGGCTGCCAGGAATATTTCGATAATTCCTTATGCAATAGGAAAAATTTCTAAGGATTTTATTTTACGCTCGCCAATCAAATATGAGGGTAATGCGGGATTAGATGCAAAGATAACCTTTGGCGCAATGAATCTTGATATCACATTAAATCCGGATTTTTCACAGGTGGAAGTTGACAGGCAAATCACTAATCTTACACGTTTCAGTTTATTTTTTCCTGAGCAACGTCAGTTTTTTATTGAGAACAGCGATTTGTTCGACCGTTTTGGTTTCAGGCAGATCCGTCCTTTTTTCTCGAGAAGGATTGGTTTGGATAATGGAAACATCATACCGATTATCGGCGGGATGAGGTTAAGCGGAAAACCAAATAAAAATTGGAGGATTGGTGTAATGGATATGCAAACCACCAAAATAAAAATCAATAATGTGGATGTATATGCACAGAATTATTTTGTAGCTGCTGCTCAGCGGAATGTTTTTAAACGCTCAAATATTGCTTTTATTTTCGTGAATAAACAACAATTTGATTCAACAGGGTATTCGGCAACTGCATATAACAGAGTAGCCGGCCTTGATTATAATCTTGCGAGCGCAAATAACAGATGGATAGGTAAATTCTTTTTTCACCATTCCCTATCCGATAAAAATAATAATGATGCGTTTGCGCACGCCAGCTTTCTGAATTACTCGACACAAAATTGGTCACTCGAATGGAATCACGAGTATGTGAATAAAAATTATAGTGCAGGTACGGGGTTTACTCCCCGGATTTTTCAAACCAACAATCTCACCGGGACGGGTTACCGTTTAAGTTATTGGCGTTTTGAGCCGAAAATTAATTATTTTATTTATCCCAAAAATTCAATCATCAATAAAATGGGACCGGAATTGTATATGGATCATTATAGGAATGAAAAATTTGTCAGTACCGATATGGTGCTGCAAGGGGCCTGGGATATTTTTTTTACCAATACGGCAGGCATTTTTGTCGATTACCAAAATATTTACACCAAACTATTATTTCCAACGGATGTTACTTTTACCAATTCTTATAATTTACTGGACACAGGAAATTATTATTATCAGAATTTGAATTTTAAATTCAGGACTAACCAGCGCAGAATATTAAATGGTTCTTTCAATCTTAATTACGGAAGTTATTTTACAGGAGAAAAAGCAAGTTACAGTATGGATGTTAGTTTAAGATTGCAGCCTTATGCCATCATCAGTTTAAATTATACGCACGATGAAATTAAAATGCCCTATTTGTACGATTGGGTAAATCTTGATTTGATAAGTCCAAGGATTGAATTGAGTTTTAGCCGCTCTGTATTTTTTACCACTTTCGTTCAGTATAACAGTCAGGCCCAAAACGTGAATATCAATTGCCGTTTTCAGTGGCGATTTAAACCGATGAGCGATTTGTTTATTGTGTATTCTGATAATTACACCTCGAAAGAATTTGGTGAAAAGAACAGGGCTGTGGTTTTGAAATTTGTTTATTGGTTTGGTTTGTAATTTATTCACCAATTAGCTGGGCTGTATCTTTCCCAACCAAGGAACCTATTGCAATACCCATTCCTCCCATGCGTACCGCACAAACTACGTTAGGTGAATAATGTTTAATGATTGGTTTTTTTTCTGAACCAACACCCATTATTCCGGCCCAGCGGTGTTCAATCTCAAATTTCACGTTTGGAATGATAACTGTTTTTAAAAGTTTTTCTAATTGGTTCTGGATGGGTTTAGTAACAGCGATTTTTGTTGTTGTTTCTCTCTTTAAGTCCAGATTTCTGCCTCCTCCGAATAAAATTCTGTTATTAATATTGCGGAAATAATAAAAGCCTTCGTTATAATGAAAAGTGCCTTTCAATTTAAGATTAAGGATTGGTTTGGTAATTAAGACTTGTGCACGCGCCGGCACAACATCTTTTATCTTAAGCAAATTTTTAGCAAAGCCATTTACCGCAACAACCACTTTTTTCGACTTAAAAACACCAAGATTGGTCTTTAGTTCAACATTTGTCCCTGTATCTTTTATCAATGAAACGTCAATATTATTCAAAACAGTAATATCATGCAGTTGCACTAGTTTCAAGAGCGAATTAAACATATGTGAGGTGTCGATTTGTCCTTCTTCTTTATTCAGAATAATTCCTTTAATGTTCTTAAAACCAAATGCTGCGATCGCTGTATTCGCTTCGGTGTAAACATTTTTTTTACCAAGATATTCCCGGGTTTTTTTATTCAGATAAAAAATGCTTTCGCTGCAATCGTCAAACATTTTTTTATCGCTGAACAATTCGTAACCACCATGAAGTTTATAACCGATATTCTTATCGCCAAGGTTCTTTCTTAAAAGATTCAGACCATCCCATCTCATTTTTACGGTTTCCCAAACACGTTCTTCGGTTGTTTTTTTGAGATCGCTTAATAATTCGCTCGGACTACCAAAGCATGCAAAGCCCGCATTTTTTGTACTGGCTCCGGCGGGTAAAATACCTTTTTCGACCACCAAAATCTTTGCTTTAGGGTTGTTTTTTTTGAAATAGAGTGCAGTATTCAAACCTACAATTCCCGATCCGACAACAATCAAATCTACATTGGTAAAATAATGTTTCAGTTCCCAATAACTTATATTAACATCATACGGCATAAATCTTGCTTTTTTTCTAATGGTTTACGGTATATTTTTGTAAATTTAAGAGGTTTTTTTAGAATACTAGTTATTCTTATGAATATCAAGCATTTAGTCATATTGCTTTTATTTCTTATTGCCCAAATTGGGCGTTCTCAAACCGCCGTGCCTACCGCAACCCAGACTTTTCCATTGCATGTTGAAGGATATGTAACTGATTTGAAAGGAAATGGAATGCCCGGTGTTTCGGTTGCTGTTAATGCAGGAGGTAAAGTAATCAATAATATTACCACTGATGGAACCGGAAAATACGCTTTTGATTTACCTCTCAATAATGATTATACTATTATAGTTTCGAAAGCAGGAATGGCTACAAAAAAATATGCTGTTTCAACGCGTGGTGTTCCGGATGAAAAATCAACCAGTAAATTTTCGTCGGTTGAAGCAAGTTTAACATTATTCGAGAAACTTGATGGTGTTGATTATTCATTACTCAATCAACCCTTGAACAAATACAATTATAATCCGGCAAAAGATAATTTCGAGTATGATAAAAATTATCTGGATCAGATGCTTGGAGGTTTGCAGAATTTAATGACGAGACAACAGGCCGAATTAACCAAGCGGAAGGATGTAGAAGCCAATTATCAGGCGGCAGTAAAAGCAGGTGATAAATCTTTCCAGAAAAACGAATGGCAGGCGGCGAAAGCATCTTATCAGGAAGCATTAGCTTTAAAACCTAATGAAGCGTGGCCTAAAGCCCAATTGGCGCAAATTGATAAAACAATTGCTGAATTAGCAGCATTAGACAAAAAGAAAGCAGACGACGCTAAAAAAGCTGCTGAAGATGCAGCAAAGAAAAAAGCGGAGGAAGAATTAAACGCAAAATATTTAGCAGCACTTAAAAAAGGTGATGATGCCTTTGCAAAAAAAGAATGGCCGGTGGCTAAAGCAGGTTATACCGAAGCATTGAGTTATAAAACGGCTGAATCTTATCCGAAGGCACAGTTAGCAGCTATAGATAAAGCAATTGCAGATGCTGCAAAAGCGAAAGCCGATGCCGATGCGAAAGCTGCAGCTGAAGCTAAATATTTGGCTGCTATAAAAAAAGGTGATGATGCCTTTGCCGGAAAAAGTTGGGTGGTTGCAAAAGCGGGTTATAATGAAGCATTAGGTATTAAACCAAATGAGCAATATCCGAAAGATAAAATTGCTGCCATTGACAAGGCACTTGCTGATGAAGCAGCCGCTTTAAAAAACAAAGCTGAGATAGAAGCGAAATATGTTGCGGCAATAAAAAAAGGTGATGACGCATTTGCAGGAAAAAGTTGGGTGATGGCAAAAGCAGGATATAATGAAGCATTAGGAATTAAACCTAACGAACAGTATCCGAAAGATAAAATTGCTGCGATTGATAAAGCTATTGCGGATGAAGCCGCCGCAAAAGCAAAAGTGGATGCCGATGCCAAGGCAAAAGCTGAATTGGAAGCAAAATATTTAGCGGCAGTGAAAAAAGGAGACGATGGTTTTGCTGCAAAAAATTGGACCAATGCACTTGCAGGATATAATGAAGCGCTTGGTATTAAGTCAGGAGAGCAGTATCCTAAAGATAAAATTGCAGCAATTAATAAATTATTAGGCGATGAGGCTGCAGCCAAAGCAAAAGCTGATGCCGATGCTAAGTCCAAAGCCGAGTTACAGGCAAAATACGCTGCGGCAATAAAAAAAGGTGACGACGCTTTTACAGCAAAAAATTGGGTGAATGCAAAAGCTGGATACAATGAAGCTCTAGGTTTAAAACCGGGCGAACAATATCCAAAAGATAAAATTGCTGCTATTGATAAATTATTGGGCGATGAAGCCGCGGCTAAAGCCAAAGCAGATGCCGACGCGAAAGCAAAAGCGGAATTTGAAGCGAAATATTTAGCAGCTGTCAAAAAAGGAGATGATGCATTCGCTTCAAAAACATGGGCAACCGCGCGTACCGGTTACAATGAAGCTTTAGGAATTAAACCTAACGAACCATATCCGAAAACCCAATTAGCCGCAATCGAAAAAGCAATTGCAGATGAAAAAGCAAACATGGATGCGGCAGCAAAGGCAAAAGCTGAAGCAGAACTGAATGCTAAATATCAGGCAGCTGTTAAAAAAGGAGATGATGGGTTTGCTGCCAAAACTTGGTCATCTGCAAAAAGCGCGTATAATGAAGCGCTTGGTTATAAACCCGCTGAGGCTTATCCTAAAACACAAATTGCATTAATTGATAAAGCATTGGCGGATGAAGCGGCCCTAAAAGCAAAAGCGGATGGAGATGCAAAAACTGCTGCTGAGCTCAATGCAAAATACCAGGTCGCCATAAAAAAGGGCGACGATGCATTTAATAAAAAAGATTGGGTAAACGCGCGGGCGGGATACAATGAAGCTCTCACAATAAAACCCGGTGAACAATATCCAAAAGATAAATTAGCCGCAATTATAAAAGCAATTGCTGATGAAAAAAATGCACTCGATGCAGCGGCAAAAGCAAAAGCAGAGGCGGAACTGAATGCAAAATACAATGCTGCCATCAAAAAAGGAGATGATGCTTATGCGAAAAAAGACTGGGCCACCGCACGTGTCGGTTTTACAGAGGCAACTATTCTGAAACCGGGCGAGCAATACCCGAAAGATAAATTAATTGCCCTCGATAAAATTGCAGCAGCTATAAAAGCAGCAGCAACAAATACGGTTGCTCCTCAGCCTACCGTCGCATCAACCCCAACTGTTACGCAACCAACACCGGAAGAAAAATACGCTGCTGCTATTAAAAAAGCAAACGATAATTTTGATGTGAAGAATTATAAGCCCGCTAAAAAATTATACGAAGAAGCCCTTATTTGGAAAAGTGGCGATGAATACGCAATGGGCCGTCTGGCTGAAATAGAAAAAATATTAAATTCAGATGCGAATACCGGGGTTGACGAACGTAAAAAAGC
>JAHEYE010000174.1 GCA_023251695.1 Sphingobacteriaceae bacterium
GTAGTGAAATGGAGTTCGTGAAAAATAATATGACTGAAATTAAAACCCAGGCAAGCAAAAGACGATATTGATTAACCGGTCCGGTTCCTATTCTTTTTGAAGCTTCAGTAAATGGAAAAATTCCCAGACTCCAACAAACTGTAGTAACAAGTGCTATAAGTTCTCCTTGCATTTTTATTGAGTGCTTAGAGTTGAGTGATTAGTGCTTAGTGCGATGTTTTTTTTCATATATATTTACTGCCTTCTGCTTTCTAATTACTGCTTTCTGTACTCTCTTTCACCGAAAATGATACTTCCTACCCGAATCATGGTACTGCCTTCTTCAATGGCAATTTTGTAATCACTGCTCATTCCGAAAGATAAAACATTTAAGGGGTGTTTATTTGTTACTAATGATTTTTGGAATTCGTTTAATGCATGAAATTCTTTCCGGATTTGCGTTTCATCACTTGTATTTGACGCCATTCCCATAAAACCAATTACATTTACATTAGCGAGTTGTTGTAATTCCCCCGATTTCAAAAGTTCCAGGCATTCTTTTAAATCAAAACCGAATTTAGTTTCTTCTTGCGCAATGTGGATTTGTAATAGGCAATTAATAACACGGTTATTTTTTTGAGCCTGTTTATTTACTTGCTGCAATAACTTTAAACTGTCAATACCATGAATTAAATGCACAAAGGGGGCAATAAATTTTACTTTGTTACTTTGTAAATGCCCGATGTAATGCCAATGAATATCTTTAGGTAATTGTCCGTACTTATCAACTAATTCCTGAACGTAATTTTCACCGAAATCTTTTTGTCCGGCTTCATAAGCTTCAAGAATGGCTTCATTTGGTTTTGTTTTGGATACAGCAATAAGAGTTACATAATCAGGAATCGAAGATCGGATGTTAAGAATGTTTTCTTTAATTGCCATGGTTTTCAATTTCAATTGCCGATTTGTAGCTTTCTATCTCTTCTTTTAAAAACCACGACGATTCCGGATTTTGCAAAGCAAATCTTATACCATAAATATTTACAATACTCTTTTCTTCATCAACTGTAAAATGAATCACATAAGGAAAGACTTTGATTTTTCTCATTCTTACATTATCATATCTTATTTCATAAAAAGGAAATTGCCTTAACTCCGAAAAGGTGTTATTAACCTGAAAAAGAAACTTTTTCCCCAACTCGTTTGAAACTAGTTTGTAATAGTTAATCCCCTCCTGAATATCAAAAATGGCATCAGGGTATAAGATGATTTCAAATGACATTTAACCGAGATTAAAGGAGTCTTTTATTTGATCCCAATTTTGACCATACTCAGGTTTGGAATTTCTAATCCTTTCACGAATGAGTTGTTTTTCCTCTTCAGTCACGACAACATCGTTCTCATTATAAATGCGGATAAAATCAAGGTTTTTGATTGCTTCCAGAAAAGCAGCATACTTATTATCAGGTATGTTTAAGAGTATCTGTTTCATAAATTAAAATTAATGAATTAAATCTTTAAAGTCAAATCCTTCTTAGTGTTCGAAATTAGTTCTCCAAACTATGCACTACCAGCCCGCTTCTTAATTTTGGTTCGAACCAAGTTGTTTTTGGTGGCATGATGTTTCCTGTATCTGCAATATCAATTAATTGTTTCATGGTTACCGGATGTAAAGCAAAAGCGACTTTCATTTCGCCTGAGTTTACACGCGATTCTAATTCACCTAAACCTCTTAATCCGCCAACGAAATCAATGCGTTTATCTGTTCTTAAATCAACGATATTGAAAATAGGTTTTAAAATGCTCTCCGATAAAATAGTTACATCTAAAACACCAATAGGATCAGTATCATTGTAAGTTCCTGCTTTTGCAGTTAAAGAATACCATTTCTTATTTAAATACATTCCGAAGTTGTGTAAACCGGTCGGACGATAAGTTTTATTGCCTTTATCTTCTACATTAAACTTCTCAGAAATCTTATTTAATAATTGTTCTTCTGTTAAACCATTTAAATCTTTTACAACACGGTTATAATCCATAATGTGTAATTGATTATCGGGGAAATGAACAGCTAAAAAGAAATTGTACTCTTCTTTTCCGGTATGATTTTTATTTAAATCACGTCTTTCTTTTCCAACCAATGCTGCCGCAGCAGTACGGTGATGCCCGTCGGCCACATAGGTCGCTGGTAATTTTGCAAACAAATCAATTATGGTTTTTACTGTTGCTGCATCACTTACCACCCAAAATTCGTGACGGATAGCATCTTCAGTTGTAAAATCGTATTCAGCAGAAGTTGTAGTAACTTTATTTACGACTTCATCTAAGGCTTTCATGTTTGGATAGGCAAAAAACACAGGTTCTGCGTTTATGTTGGCAACTCGCACATGATTAATGCGGTCTAATTCTTTATCCGGACGGGTTAATTCATGTTTTTTAATAATGTCATTAAAATAATCATCAATAGATGCGCCACCAACAATACCTGTTTGTGTACGGCCGTCCATTGTTAAGCGATAGATATAAAGACAATCTGTTTTGTCTTCCATAAACATTCCGTCCTTAAGTAATTTTTCAAAATTGTCTTTAGCTTTTTGATAAACGAGAGGAGAGTAGTGGTCTAAATCTGCAGGTAAATCAATTTCCGGTTTTACTACGTGCAAAAACGAATGAACATTGTCACCCGCTTCAATTTTTGCTTCTTCCGAATTAATTACATCGTACGGACGCGAAGCTACTAAACTAACTTTATCTTTTTTTGGTCTGAGTCCTTTGAATGCTTTGAGAATTGCCATTGTAATGTTTCTGGTTTATTGTTTCTAGTTTATTGTTTTGGTTCTTGATTAATTTAATGCTGCGATAATTTTTTCTGCCAATTCAACGCCAATTCTTTCCTGTGCTTCGTTAGTTGCGGCTCCGATATGTGGAGTTAAAGAAATTTTAGCGTGTGATAAAATAGTTGCTGATGGTTTTGGTTCGTTGACGAATACATCTAAGCACGCGTGAGAAATTTTTCCGCTGTTTAAGCCTTCAATCAGAGCAGCTTCATCAATAACGCCACCGCGGGCAGAGTTGATTAAGATAACGCCGTTTTTCATTAACGCAATTTCCTTTGCTGTAATTAAATTTCCGCCCGGAACATGGAAAGTTATGAAGTCAGATTGCTGTAAAACGTTTTCAAGACTAACAGTGTTTAACTTTACTTTCGCTCCGTTTGTTCCTTCAATTTCAAGATTTATTTCAGCTTCTTTTACAAAGGGATCAAAGGCTACTACTTTCATTCCTAATCCTAAGGCGATTTTAGCAGCGTACTGACCAATACGTCCGAATCCGACAATGCCCATTGTTTTACCTCTCAATTCAACACCTTTTGCGTATTTCTTTTTTAATTCTTCAAATTTTGTTTCGCCATTAGCAGGCATTTGTCTGTTACTGTCGTACAAAAACCGGACAGCATTAAATAAATGGGCGAATACCAATTCAGCTACAGAATTAGAAGAAGCTGCGGGGGTATTTATGACATTAATTCCTTTTCCTTTGGCATAGTCCACATCAATATTATCCATACCAACACCGCCGCGGGCAATAACTTTAAGGCCGGGACAGGCATCAATAATATCTTTACGTACTTTGGTTGCGCTGCGCACAGTAAGGGCGGCATATCCCTTTTCGTTGATTGTCTTTATTAAATCTTCTTGTGCTACTTTATCGGTTACAACTGTAAATCCGGCTTTTTCCAAAAGGGACTTTCCGGTGTTGTCGATGCCATCGTTGGCTAAAATTGTTTTGCTCATGGGTTAAAAAATAAGAACACAAATATAAAAATAAAAACCATCAGACTTAGTCTGATGGTTTTTAAAAGAGCAGCAGGTTTTTTAACCCCTTAGCCAATCTGCCGTCTTTATTCCTTTACAACCAATGTTTTTGAATCTGAATAGTTATTTCCGGTAAAATCTACCGCTTCCAGATCAAGTACTTTTATAGTTTTTGCGTTTAAAGCGGGCTTATCCGCTTTTTTGCATTGAATTTCCTGAACTGAGTACATTTTTTTTAATTTTCGTTGCTGGTTTAAGTAACCAAGAAAAAATGGTGAGCAAATTTCTATTCCGAACATTGCTACGATAACTATTTGGATGAGCGTTTTCATAAGCATATATTTTTTAGGTTAAACAATCTTTGTAATCTTTGTTACTAATTATTACGGACAGGCCTGAACCAGGGTTGGTTTAAAACGACTGTATTTAGTAAGTGGTATGTTTCTTTGAATAAGTGGACGCTTTTGGAGCACTAAAAAACATGGCGTTTTTTTAGTTTTTTGACGTAAAAAAAACAGCGCTGAGTGAAGCGCTGTTTGTGATGAGTGACCCGTTCGACAAGCTCAGGGTGACAGCTTTTTAGCCTTTTTGCTTCTCGAATTCTTTCATGCAATCAACCAAGACCTGAACGCTCTCTAACGGTAATGCATTATATAAGGAAGCACGGTAACCTCCAACGTCACGGTGTCCGCGTATGCCGCTAATGTTTGCTTTTTTCCAAAGCGCATCAAATTCAGGCTCGAGCGCCGCATCTTTTAATAAGAAACAAACATTCATGTTACTGCGGTCAGCTTTTTCAACTGTACCTACAAATAAAGGATTACGGTCAATTTCATTATATAGGCAATCTGCTTTTTGCTGATTTACTTTTTCGATCCAGCTGATACCGCCGTTTTTCTTTAACCATAATAAAGTTAAATAAGAAACATAAATTGGAAACACGGGCGGTGTATTATACATGCTGCCGCCTTTAATATGTGCCTGATAATCGAGCATGCTTAACATTTTACGGCCTGTTTTTCCGAGCGCATCTTTTTTTACCATAACCATGGTGGTACCGGCAGGACCCATGTTTTTTTGCGCACCCGCATATATTAAAGCAAAATCTTTCGCATTCACCTTACGGCTGAAAATATCTGAACTCATATCACACACCAAAGGCACATTTGTTTTAGGGAATGATTTCATCTCTGTACCATAAATAGTGTTGTTGCTGGTAATATGTAAATAATCCAAATCAGAAGGAATCTCATATCCCTGAGGTATGTAAGTGAATTTTTTATCTTCCGATGAAGCCAAAACTTTTGTATTGCCAACAATCTTGGCTTCCTTAATGGCTTTGGCGGCCCAAACACCTGTATTAATGTAACCGGCCGTTCCGTTCTCACGCAACAAATTATAGGGCACCATTGCGAATTGCAGACTGGCGCCGCCGCCTAAAAACAAAACCTCGTATTCATCACCCACTTCAAAAAGTTCTTTTACCAAAGCACGCGCATTTTCCATAACGGCGTCAAAGCTTTTACTGCGATGCGATATTTCAAGTAATGATAAATTTAAATTATCAAAATTAATGCAGGCTTCTGCAGCTTGTTTTAATACCTCTTCAGGCAAAATACCCGGACCGGCACTGAAATTGTGAACTTTCGTCATAGTTAATGTAGACATGATTTATTTTTTCCCAAAGTTAAATAGTTTTCTAATACGGTTTCAGGATTTTCTTCGATTTATTTTCAAAATCGAGGACAATGTATTTATCAGGACTCATTTGCCAGCTTTCTATACCTGAAAAAAGCGTTAAGCCTTTTTTGTCGGCTAAAAAAATGGATTCCCCACCCTTAACGAGGAAATAATTGTCCCCAACAGGCTGAATGCTTCCTGATGTTTTTAATAGGGTCTCGCCTTTGGTATTGATAAGGAGGGTTTCTTGTTTCAACTGACAAATACTTAAACCCTCATAAAAATCTGTTGCCGAATGGTATTTGCAAGGTATTGTAAGGCTGAGTTTACGGTCAACAAAACCATATTTTCCTTTGCGTTTAATCCTAATCAGGTTATTTTGTGCAAAGTTCACTTCCTCATAAGCATCAAAATCAATAGTTACCCGGCCGTTAATATCCATTAAAGCCTGTTTATTTTTCCGGAGCAGTTTAAATAATTTTCCATTTGTATAAAACGAAACAGGAAGTTCTTTTTTATAATCGAAGTCAATGGCACTTATAAAACAGCCGTTTCCGTTGTAGAAACCATATTTACCGTTTTTAACCACAACAAAAACGTTATTTCCGGCGTTGATCACCAAATCGTATTGCGGTTGAAGAAGAATGCTATCATTATCCCGCACAATCCCAAATTGATTGTTGAGTTTTACTACAGCCAATTTAGTTTCATCAAAATCTGATATCCATTGGTAACGTGCCCTTGATGCGATTCCGTTTTTATTTACAAAACCATAAAGCCCGCCATTAAAATAATAAGCAAACCCATTTTTAAAATCGCCAAGCCGCTCGTATTGCGGAGGAATAATGGTATTCCCATAAACATCAATGGCACCGTATTTGTTTTCGATTTGCACGATGTAAATATTCTCACTGAGTTCAGATAAATCACCGAACGGACCAGCTGATTTTTGCCCTTGTCGGTTAATTAAAAACCATTGGTTACCTGTATTTACCGGCGCATTTCCATAAGCAAAAGAGAAGGCTTCGCTATAAAAAGAATTAAATACATTTTGATTCTCCTTATTAATAAAAAAAACCGAATCATTTTTATTCACAACAGCGAGTCCTTCCTTAAAAGAAGTTGCTTCGTCATAAAAGGGCTGAATTAAATATTTTCCGGTGGTATCAGAAAAGCCGATCAAGTCATTATCATTTACAAGTATCAAAACCTTATTATTCAATTCAATTTCTTTGTTGATGGAAGCTTTAAAAGGGAAATCAGGATAATTCTGCACAAAGCTTTGCAACTCTTCGTTATTATAAGACTTAACAGTAAGTGCGTAAAGCAATTTCCATGCTTCGTTTATGAAATGACTGTTTTTATAATTGGTAACATAAAAATCGAGTCCTTGCAAATCGTTTTTTTTCCTATAGATCTCAAAAAGTTCGTCCTGCGCTTCGCTCACAAATTTGTTTTTCGGAAATTTTGAAATAAACGCGTTGTATTGTTCGGCATTTTTAAGTGGGGTTTGTTCTTCAAAAACCTGTTTATCTGCCAGGGTTGAATACTCTTTATAGAAATAATTTTCAGGAAAGCGGAGCATAAAAGCTTTTGTGCTATCACTCAGATTGTAAGTAAGATTGGTTTTGTAACTTAACTCATCCCTTAAATAAAGCGCCTCAAATTTTTGCCTGAAATTGGCATATGGATTTTGAACCAAAAATTGTTCATAATTCCGCATCGAATTTAGTTT
>JAHEYE010000175.1 GCA_023251695.1 Sphingobacteriaceae bacterium
ATGTCAATAACATAGACCCACCATTTAAAATTTAATACCAGGTTATAGGTAATGTTCTCGAAGGAAGAAATAAAATTCGAAAATTTAAAAGTAGAATTTGGGAAAAAAACATCTTTGTGTTTACGTACACGGAAGCGGATAATAGATTTATCCCAACGTAAACGTTGTTTGATTAATTTTTTGAAAGTATCTGGCACACTGGTCTGACAAATAGCTTCAGGTTCAAATTCAATTTTATAATCCAGTTTCCTCAGCTTAACCGTAATATCGCCATCAAGCCCGGGACCAATATCCCAACCGCCAACGCGTTCAAGAGCTTCACGTTTAAAAGCGCCAAATGCACCCGAAACCACACGGTAAATTCCTAAATAACTCGAAGTAATCCTGCCGACAGAAATGGTATCGGAATATTCTATGGCCTGCAGGGTTGTGCATAAACTGTCTTTGTAATTCCGTACTAAAATATTACCACCAACAGCCCCGATGTTTTCGTCCAGATAAAACGGAATGATTATTTTTTCAAGCGCGTCATTATCATAACTACAATCGGCATCAAGATGTACAACAATTTTTCCGCGTGAGTACCGAAAACCTAAATTAGCGGCCGATGCTTTTCCACCTCTCACATCGTTTCTTAAAAACAGATCGATGAAGCCATTCTTTTGAAGGCTTTTGCAAATTCTTTCGGTGTCATCATTGGAGCCGTCATCAATAACAATAAATTCGTAATTGGTATAGGTTTGTTCCTTCATCGACATAACCAATTTGTAAATATGCTCACCTTCATTTCTACCGGGAACAATAATTGAAACCAGTGGGCGATCAATAAATAATTTACGACGGGCTACCAGGTATTTTTTCTTACGGGTTTTATTTCCCAAATACCAGATTACAAGGGTTGTTAACTCGAAAAGAAAGAAACGGAGGAATTCGAAAAAAATAAAAAACCAGAATATACGGATGAGTTTTGCCGGACCGACAATTCCAATGTAACCAAAAAAATCATCAATAGCCTCAGTCATGCTCGGTTAACTGCTTTGTTAAATCCAATAATTGTTTTTCGAATGGTGCAGTTGTGCTGAGTGGCGCTACCTTGTATTGCATTTCCAACTGAAATTTATTGAAGTTATTAAAAACCATTTCCTCAATTTTATCATAAACCTTCATCATGGCTGTTTGTGCTTTTACCGTGGTGGCATCATTAATGCAAATAACAATGAGCGACGGGTTGGAAATATTAATAAAATCAGCCGGGGTAATATTTTCCCTTATAAGATGAACTAACTCTGCAATAAATGCTTTTTCTTTCGCTTTTCCCAGTTTGCGGAGAAGGTCAAAAATATTCTCGATGTGTAACAATCCAATGTTGGTCGACAAACTGGTGTTGCTTTTCAACCGTTCTTGTTCGTAATGCATCATGGTATTAAACGTGCGGACATTCACCGATCCAAACACTTCCTCTGCACCAATATATTCTGAAGTAATAATCCCCGACGATGAGGCACTTCTCCCTTTCTTGGTTAATTTATAAACGTTAATATTCTTTGAAACCAAATACTGGACATCGGCATCAACACCACAGCTAACGCAACGCGCCTTTACTAAATAATCCTGAAACACTTCATTGCAGTTCTGACAATGATTAATAATAGAAGGCTTATCGTAATCAACACCAATGTGACGGAGTGATTTCGAACATTTCGGACAATTCAACACGCTGTCGATTTGATTTTTGAAATCAGAAATAGGTCCGATGAAACCGCAAGGGAAATGATGAATCAAATCTTCCGATTTCATGTTGGCCGAATCGCATGAAGGACAAATTTCCCGGTATGATAAATGGCCGGATCCGCAACCGTTACACAAATAAACACGATCAAAGAAATCGGGCCAGATCAAATTTTCTTTTTGTGCCCAGTCAAACAAGTCCAGGACTTTCATTTCTTCGTGCGACTCAAAATTAACACTTACAATGGGGTAAGTAAAACCAATGGCAGAGTTCACATCAGGATAAGGCTTTAAGGTACGGAGTTCGCGGGTGTACATGTAATTCAGAATTTTTTTCATCGCAAACACTTCAAAATTACTGGCAGGGCCGTGATCAAGGTGAGTTGTAAGCGTTAAGATCTGTTGTATGTCGTTTACCTTTTCTGGAATCTGATCGTAAGAAGCAATAACGCCGTCATGCAGAGATTCTGTCATAGGGTCGTTAATTGTTTTGTAATTGATTAAAAAAATAGGCTTTAAATAAAATTCCGGATTATTATGAGCACGGAAACGTTTTAAGACTAACCTTGTAAAATCAGGATCGTTTGCTTCGAGTACAATGGCGCTGTATTCGTTCAGGTGCTCAATCTTTAAGCCGCCGAAACTTTCAAACAGGTAGAATGAAAAATTATTGTACTCAAGTACATTATTTTTAAATTCAATTCTGTTTTGTTTTGCTGTTGCACTCATCTTCGTCAATTATTGAAATTTAAATTTGGATACGTCAACACCCATTTTATAAAACGCTTTCCACTTCGCCAAATCCTCACTGTTCAGCGGATAAATATCAGCCGCCACCGAACGCGTAGTAGGTTCATATTTTTTCTGGAACTCTTCGGGTAAAACATAAGTAGCAATGTAGAAACGTTTCAAGTAACCATAACTGGTAGAGCCATCCGGAAAAGTAACTTTAAACACGTCGCCTTCTTTGAAATTATTTAGATCTTCCTGCTCAAAGTAGGCCTTAATGTAAGCGGGCCTGTCTTTATGTAAAGTCATGATGTCTTCTGTTTTCAAAGCCGTCTCGGTAGAGTTAATGTAAATGCGGGTGACGATTCCATCCATAGGTGCTGTGAAGTAATGTAAATCGCTGAGTAATTCGCCACTAAAATAAAGATCGCTGACATGGTATTTATTTAAACCGGTGTTTTTAGAAGAAGCACTTATTTTAATATTTCCTATTGTTGCCGGTTTTCCGTTGGGCGGATCAAACGGTTTTAATGTTTTCATTAAACCATAGAGCTGATTATTTTCACCAATCAATTTTAAATTATCGGCTTTGAGTTTAATAATTTCTGTTTGTATATAATCAAGACGCTGCTTCGGCAACACATCCAAAATAACTTCATTTGTTAAACGCTTCAGTTCGCCTTCAAAGTTTTTGATGAGCTCGTTATTTTCATTCACTTTAATGGTATTGATGGCGATGGTCTTTTTAACATTATATAATTCTTTTAACCACCAGTAATCTGTGTTGCCTCTGCTACCACCTGATAATCCGGCAATCGACAAAGCGGCTCCGCCAGCACTTGGTCCGCTGATATCCTGATCTAAATCTAAAGAGTAGGTGAATAAAGTATCACCTATAACAACGCTGTCACCTTCCTGAACTTGCATTTGTGAAATCCTCGCATCGTCGGTTAAACGTATTTTTGTGCTTTCAATAATCACGTGGCCATAAGCGTGTACCATCAACACCTTATTCAGTAAATAATAGAGAATAAAAAGAATAAAAAGAAAGAGCAGGATGAGGTAAACGACACGGTCCCAATTCGTCCGCTTCTTAATTTCTTTTTCGTTAGTTACACGAAACAGCGATTTATTTCTTTGAAAGTTTAAACTTTTCATTTTTATTTTTGCGGTTCGTTAACGTTGACCGCTTTTTTATCAAGATCCAAAAGTGATTCATAATCGTGATAAGCCGTATTTTTAACGCCAATTTTTTTAAAGTGATCTTCCATTTGGGCCCGCGTTTCAAAGTCTTTCGACCGCAGCGCTAATACTATTTTGCTTTTACCCCGTTTCATTTCTTCTTCGCATTTACGCGCAATAAAATCCACATCCACATTTTCATAGGCCATTAAATAAACTTTATTGCATACCGAAAATATTTTATCAAGCACATCATCAGGATAACTGAGTGGGATAGACACCTCCAATTGCAAGCCCTGTTTTTTGCAAAAGGCATCGGCATCACTTAACAGCTGCACATATTTTGCGAAGTAAGCTGCCTGATTGGATTTAAAATCATCTAAAGTGTGTGGTTCAATATCCAGATGAAGACTCTTCACAAAGGTAAGGGGCACAGCTTTCGCCAGACTATCCAGATAAACAGGCATGCCACCGTTAATTAATTTATTGTTTCCAATCATTAATGAAATTTTAGAAGTATAATTTTTATCAATGAATGCTCTTAAAATTTGCAGATAGGCTTTGTCATATTTGTAGGAAACAACAATTTGGTTAAAATCATTTAAAGCGATGTAATCTGTGATTACACTAAAAGTTGGTGCGGAGGTTAGAGATTTACTCCAGATATAAATGGCTTTTGTTGGTGGCGGAATAAAAGTTGAATCTTTAATATTTTCCTTAATAGTTACAGGGAAAGTAAAATCCGGAATTTCTGAGCCGGGCACTTTTTCTTTGATGGATAAAAGTGTTTTGTACATATCCTGATGCAAATCCAGCAATTCAATGGCATTACTCCAGTAATCATCCAATATCAAAAGTGCTGTGTTTGGGTTAAATTCTAAATCATAGAACTCCTGCTTTACACTTTCGGTCCTTATTAATTCGGCAAAGACATTTCTTTTTTCAATGAGATTATAATATTTTTTAAGCTTGTACCTGTAATCGTAATAATAGTTTAGAAGCAGGTATTCAACTCCAGGTTCAACTTGCGGCTGCTGTATGTTATCGATTTGTTTATTGATCAAATACAATTCCCTTTTTTCTTTTTGGTTAAACACTAGCGGGACGGATAAATTTATTCCGTACGACATAAAACTTCTGTTAGGAATGTTTTGTGAATACACGTCATAATAACTGTAGCGCGCATAAGCTTTTAGTCCAATTTCTCGGATGAAATTAGATTCCCTTCTTGCATTTTCAATCAGGTAGGCAGGCAGACTGGAATCACCTACAGTTACGGAATAATTAACTTTCGAAATGAGTTTGTCAAAATCCAGGTCTAATAAGGGAAGTTCAATGGTATCTTTTGCATTTAATTTTAATTGTTCAGCTTTATCCGAAAACGATTTATACAATTCAAATTGCCCGTTTATATCGGTCTTGTTTTGTATGGCTTTTAAATAATTATCTTTTGAAATGTGTTTAAGCGCCCAAAGCCTTTCGATCAACTCCATTTGTTTTGCATTAAGATCGAGCCGTTTTTGTAAAATGGTAAGTTTTCTTTTATTAAAATTCGTAACAACCTGCTGTGAACTTATTAAAAAAGGACGGGTACTTTTCTGTGCGTAGTTTGAATTCTTTATCCAGTCTAATTCTTTGCTAATGGTTTTTGCTTTTAAGCGATTATCAAAAAACCCGCCCCGTAAAATATCCCAATCAAAACCGGCCTGCGCTTTTTGTTTGAAAATAACAACATCCTCCGGATCCAAAAAAGGAGTACTTGTATTTCTCTGATAAGAAGCAGTAAAATTAAGACCAACATCTTTTTTATAAAGTTTTCGCTGAATTAAATTTCTTTTCACCAATAAGTTCACCCTTTCGTTTTTGATAATAGTCGGGAAAACCGTTTTGAGATTCGTCGGTTTCTTGCTTTTGTTATCCAGCAACGAATTAAATGTTTCTTCTTTATTCGCATCCCATAAAGCTGATAAATCGCGGATTAATTTTGAAACTGCTTCATCTTTAGCGGCATCAGATTGGGCTAAAAAGGGAAACCTCTGCAAAAGCAAAAAAGAGCTGATAAAAAGTATGCGTTTCAGAGTTAACAATCCAAAAAATTAGGGGGACTGAAATTACAAAAAATAGAGGAAGAAGGGAAATTAATCGGAGCTAAAACAGACTTAGTCGATTGAAAAAATGAATTAATAAAGCAGAATAAAAATCAAAATCTTCAAGAGCGATTAAACATCAGACAATCAAGTAATTACAGCAAATTAAAATCATTTGCTTTTACTTAATATCCACTTCAATTTGTAATAGCGTGTTCCTATTTTTAAACGCATGAGATAAGTTCCGCTGCTTAAAATTTGGGCAGGAAGAACAATATCGTAAGCGCCGTTGTAATAAGTGCCATTCATCAAATTGTAAACTAAGGCGCCCTTCACGTCAAAAATGTCAGCTGTAATTTCAGATTCCTCCATAATATCAAAATGAAGCATGGCATTACTTTGTTCTGAAGGATTAGGATAAATATGTATGTTATTGGGAAGCGGTTCTTCAGTAATACTGTATGCATTGTAATTCGGACGGTTACACATGTTATGCAAAATAATATCATTGCTTTGCCAATTGCTTTTTGTGTAATTGATGGTTTGCATGTCGGATGAATACACTTTTATTTTAGAGAAATCTTGTCCGTTTGCAATCACAAAGGATAAGAATGTATTGAGCGAGTCTTTCGGTTTGGATAAATACAAATTCAATGTATCCACATTGATCACTGTTGTAAAAATTACAGCATCACGGTTCAGCCAATAATTACCATAGTCTGATAAATTACAAACGAAAGCATTCTGCGGCAAAAAGGTTGTGAGTAATTGCTCGGCGTACAATTTATAATAACGGTTTGGGTGAATTAATAAAACCGACGATAAATTATTGTTGTACACTTTTGTAAAACAGGATTTCCATATAGCGAGTTTGTCGTAATAATTATCTTCATTAATCGGATCGGAAGAAAACACATCAGAAATATGGTTCGGAATTTCAAGCACTTTTGTGAGGCGGCCCGACATACTTAAATCAGTATGTGAGAAAAACGGAAAATTAGTCATCACATCACAAGCGCTATGACTTGTACTGAACTTATAACCTAAAGTATCAAGCGCTGTAATTAAATCCTTATGAAAGAGAAGATAACCAGGACGGAAAGCTGTTATATTTTTATTGATGATATTCTTTAACAAATCGCGACTTACTTCTATTTCGCCCAATACAGTCACATTACTTGAAACACTGCCATCGAAATAGGGCTGATAATTGTAACGTGTATTTCCCAGTGTTCCTAAACCTACAACACTCTGAATGTCGAAATCCGGGACATGTGAAACGCTGTGGCTCTGTATATCGTGACCTTTTTCAAAAACATAAGAAATATCCTCCTCGTAGCCGTCGAAAAAATTCTTGGCTAATTTATCCTGCATGTAATGCGTTGTTACAAGATAGGTTGCTGAAATGCCATTCGTTTTTTCATAACTGGCATAATCTTTTAT
>JAHEYE010000011.1 GCA_023251695.1 Sphingobacteriaceae bacterium
ATTTAATTATTGCCCACCACCCTATTATTTTCGGTGGACTGAAACGTTTAACGGGAAACAATTATGTGGAGCGTGTTGTGATTAAAGCCATACAGAACAATATTGCCATTTATGCTTGTCACACTAATTTAGACAATGTAAAAAACGGTGTAAATGCAAAAATAGCTGAGAAATTAGGGCTGACTAATCTCAAAATTCTTTCTCCAAAAAAACAATTACTCAAAAAATTAGTCACTTATGTTCCTGTTGCGCAACACGAAAAAGTACGTGCTTCTTTATTTGAAGCCGGTGCCGGAAATATAGGCAATTACGATAATTGTAGTTTTAATATTTCAGGCACAGGCACTTTTAAAGGGAATGAAAACTCAGACCCTTTTGTTGGGGAGAAAGGGAAACTACATGAGGAAAATGAAATACGCATTGAAGTGATTTTTGAAGCCCTTAACGAAAGCGCCATTCTTAAAAATTTACTGGCAAATCATCCCTACGAAGAAGTCCCGTTTGATATTTACCCGCTCGAAAATAACTATCACGATGTAGGCAGCGGCATGACCGGAGAATTTGAGAAAGCCCTGCCTGAAAACGAGTTTTTGAACCTTGTAAAAAAAGTTTTTAATCTGAAGTATGTCAAACATACTGCATTGCTGAATAAACCGGTTAAAAAAGTGGCCTTTTGCGGGGGAAGTGGAGCCTTTTTGATTAAAAATGCAATAAACTCAGGTTCAGATGCTTACATTAGTGCGGATATTAAGTACCATGAGTTTTTTGATGCCGACTCCAGAATCTTAATTGCGGATACCGGACACTTTGAAAATGAGCAGTTTACCCCCGAGATTTTTTATGAATTAATTCAGAAAAAATTTACTACATTTGCCACCTATTTATCGAAAGCGAATACCAACCCGGTAAACTATTTTTAACTATGTGCGCAAAAATTAAAGAAAAAATTGACGCTTCCATTGAGGGGAAACTGCGTTCTCTGTACGAATTACAATTAATCGACTCTAAAATCGACAAGCTTCGTACCATCCGTGGTGAGTTACCTTTAGAGGTGAGCGATCTTGAAGATATTGTTACAGGTTTGGAAACGCGCCTTAACAATGTAACTACCGAGGTACAGGACTTAGAAACTCAGATTGACGAGAAAAAACAAGCTGTAAAAGATTTTACGGCCAACATTAAAAAATACGAATCGCAACAAGGTAAAGTACGTAACAACCGTGAGTACGATGCGATCACAAAAGAAATTGAATTCCAGAACTTAGAAATTCAGTTAGCTGAAAAACGCAGCAAAGAAGCGAAAGCGGGCGTTGCTCTTAAATCAGATTTATTAGAGAAATCGAAAACTGAGTTTGAAGAACGCACTAAAGACCTTAAACAAAAGAAAAGTGAACTGGATGAAATTATTGCTGAAACAGAAAAAGAAGAAGTTGGATTATTAAAAGATTCAGAAATAGCATCTGCAAAAATTGAAGACCGCTTATTGAACGCTTACAAACGCATTCGTGCCAACACCCGTAACGGCTTAGCTGTTGTTACCGTTGACCGTGATGCTTGCGGTGGTTGCTATAACAAAATCCCGCCTCAGCGCCAGTTAGACATTAAAACAAATAAGAAAATTATCGTTTGCGAACATTGCGGACGGGTTTTAGTGGACGCAACAATTATTCCTGACGAACAACAAGCTTAATTTATAAAACACAATATTTAAACCTCTGAAGTCTTTGTACTTCAGGGGTTTTTTATTCCTATACACTTGAGTTTTATAAATAAATAATGTACGTTTGATTTATGGAATTTATCAGCGAGGCTTTAAGTCATTACAGCGAACAACACAGCGAGGCCGAATCAGCTCTTTTAAGCGAATTAAACCGCGAGACGCATTTAAAGGCTATGTCGCCCCGCATGCTGAGCGGACATATACAAGGTCGTTTTTTAAGTCTGTTATCTAAACTTTCAAAACCAAAAAACATTCTTGAAATAGGCACTTATACAGGTTATTCGGCGCTTTGCTTAGCAGAAGGATTAGATGTTGACGGAAAACTGATCACCATTGACCCGAATGATGAAACAAACAGAATGGCCAATAAATATTTTCAGCGCTCAGCCTACGCCAAACAAATTGAATTAAAATCAGGCGATGCCACAAAAATAATCCCCACTCTCTCCCAAACTTTCGACATTGTTTTTATTGATGCCGATAAACGCAATTACGCTTTGTATTTTGATTTAATAATTGACAAAGTAAAAAAAGGCGGCTTAATTATTACCGACAATGTTTTGTGGAGCGGAAAAGTACTACTGAAAGAAAATGAAATGGACCCCGATACTAAAGCCATTCATGATTTTAATATGAAAGTGAATTCTGATAAGCGGGTAACAAATTTGTTACTGCCGGTAAGAGACGGGCTGATGCTGATAATTAAGAATTAAGAATTAGGAATGAAGAATTAGGAGTTAGGAGTTAGGAGTTAGGAGTTAGGAGTTTAAAGTATTAATAAAAAAAATTGCGAAACAATAAACACGAAACACTAAACACGAAACATTAAACACGAAACATTAAACACGAAACAATAAACATTAAACACGAAACAAGAAACAAGAAACAAGAAACAAGAAACTTTAAACAAAATGACGATAGATCTGAGAAGCGATACGGTTACAAAACCAACAAAAGCCATGATGGAGGCCATGATGAATGCGAAAGTTGGTGATGATGTTTTTGGTGAAGACCCAACTGTAATTGAACTGGAAGAAAAAGCCGCGAAACTTTTCGGCAAAGAAGCGGGCTTGTTTTGTCCGAGCGGCACCATGACGAACCAAATTGCCATTAAAGTTCATACACAACCGGGCGATGAATTAATTTGTGATGCGAATTCCCATATTTATAATTACGAAGGTGGCGGTATTTCTTTTAATTCAGGCGTACAAGCCAAATTAATGCAGGGCGACAGAGGAAGGATCTCTGCTCAGCAAATTGAACAAAGTATTAATGCCGATTTTGATTGGTTAACGAGAACTTCATTAGTAAGTCTAGAAAATACGGTGAACAGGGCGGGCGGTTCTTATTATACACTTGATCAGATAAAACCGATTCAGAAATTATGTAAGGAAAAAAAACTTGGATTGCATTTGGATGGCGCCAGGATTTTTAACGCGCTGGTTGAAACTAAAGAATCAACACAACAGGAAGGTGAATTGTTTGATAGTATTTCCATTTGTTTATCAAAAGGATTAGGAGCGCCTGCGGGTTCTGTTTTATTGGGAACAAAAGAATTTATTAAAAAGGGAAGAAAAATAAGGAAAGTATTTGGCGGCGGAATGCGGCAAGCAGGATTTATTGCAGCGGCCGGAATTTACGCTTTGGATAATAATGTGAATCGCTTAAAAGAAGATCACAAACGCGCTAAGGAAATTGAAAAAATACTTAAGCAATTGTCTTATGTGGATTCTGTTTTACCCGTGGATACAAACATTTTAATTTTCGATATCAATCCTAAAATAAGCAGTGCTGATTTTGAGAAAAAATTAGCCGCGAATAATATCCGGATGGCAGCTTTCGGAAAACAGACCGTTCGTTTTGTTACGCATTTGGATTTTACCGACGAGATGTTGGGGCAATTAGAAAAGGTTATGAAATCTATTCAATAACCAGTTTTTTAGTCTGCATAAATTTACCGTCAGAAATTTTTACGGTATAAAAACCTGCGGCATATTTTTCGGTGGAGATTTTTATATTTTCTTCTTTGAATTTCTCCGAATAAATTAATTTGCCACACACATCCACAATTTCAACAGTGTAATCACTCTTTAAATCTGTACTTAAATACAACATGGTGTGAACCGGATTTGGTGCCATTAAAAAAGTAAATTCATTTGTTTGCTCTTTAATTCCCGCAAAATTACTTAAGCGATACCAGATAGGAGACGAAATAATTCTGTCGCCATCATTTTGTACAATCTCAATAAAATAATATTTGTTTGTTCCTGCTACCTGTGCATTATCGGTAAATGATAAAGTGTTGGAGGATTTCACCACATTTAAAACAGTGCTTAAACTCCCGCTGCCTTCCACTCCCGACCAAACCTTAATACTATCGGCCAATTCGCCATCCACATCAGTATGCACCACATTAATAGTTGGCCTCACAATTCCTGAAGTGGAATCACCCATAATACTGCTATTAATTTTGAAATCGACTTGGCAATTCCAATCTTCACTCGCATAAAAATGCATGTTTTTCATAGCAGTTGTAAGATTCGCTTGTGTTAACGATGGAGCCATAATAACTAATCGGCCGCCATTATTTCTGCCGAATGTAAGGTTATGATTGTCCTGATCGTAAGTAATTCCGATATGATAGCCTCTGGATAAAAGTTTTCTGTAGTAAGGCGAATAATCAGTTGCAGGATATTCGCTATAATTTGTTACTGTACTAAAAGCCAAACCATTTCTGAAAACAGAACCTACAATCGCCGAATCGTAAGCAACATTGTAGGAACTACCGTAGATATCGCCATAATCGATACCGCTCTGATCAGGATGCGCCAAGTAGCAAAATGCATTTGGATTGTTCTTCACTTTAGTAAACAATCCGTTATAGTCTGTTTTAGCATTGTAAATATCATAATTAGGTCCGGTTAGTCCGGGCACTGATGTTTCCCAACCAATTAATTGATTAAAGCCATACATAATAACATGTCCATCGCCCGCCGAACTCACTCCCCACTCTGTTCCGTACAAGCATAAAAATGTTCCGGTATTGGCCGCGGCGGCTTCCGATAAACCTAAAGCATACGAAGTGCGAATCATGCCGGGATTATTATTGGAAGAATAATGGTTGTGTTCGGAGATGCCTAAAAAATCGAAATTCTGTGAAAGTTTTGCATATGAATAGCATCCGGCAGGTTTTGATACGCCTGTACTTGATGAATCTTTATTACCATCCGAATAACCCGAATGAGAATGTAAATTTCCATAATAATAATTCAAGGGCTGAGATTTAACAGATACAGAAAAAATCAGAATATGGAGCAAAAATTTCATCTTATAAATTTAGTGAATAATCAGGCTAATTTCCGTGTATTTGATAAAATGAAGATAAATTAACAAGAGTCCTTTTAAATCACTGTTTTTGGGCTTTTTACACCCAACCTTTCCCCTAAAAAAAGCGTATATTTGTATAATGCGCTTCATTTACAAAATAAGCCTTGCCGTTTTATTATTTCTTGCCTTTCAATCGTGCCGTAAATCCTTTGAAACGGATTGGGATTTAGATATTGCCGCCCCTATTGCCCGAAGTAAACTAAATATCAAGAATTTTTTCAGCGATACCTTATTTTCATCAGACCCCACAGGTTTATTGCATCTTTCATTTTCAAAAAAAATCGCCGGCTTTCAGTTAGACTCATTAGTTCAGTTACCGGATACGGTTTTGGATTATCAGTTTGCGATGCTTCCCAATACAAAATTGTACTTGCCCCCGGGGAACAGTATTCCGGGATTTCCACAAACTCAGGAAATTAATTT
This sequence comes from Sphingobacteriaceae bacterium, assembly GCA_023251695.1. GTDB lineage: Bacteria > Bacteroidota > Bacteroidia > B-17B0 > Aurantibacillaceae > JAHEYG01. The sequence continues at coordinate 5,531 of JAHEYE010000011.1, forward strand.
AACCCTTAGCGGAGGCGTTGAATTAAGGAGCACCATCATTAATAACGGTTTGATAAAGATTGTTTACAGTAATTCATATACGCAGCCGCTTGAATTTAAAATGGTGCTTCCCTATACCACTAAATATGGTTTACCTTTCACCATAAACGAAATAATTAATCCGGGAACTAATAATCTTGCTAAGTTTTACGATATCGGCGGTTATGATGTAAAATTAACGGGTATGACCTTAAGCAAAATAAATTCGTTAGTACAAACCATTGATGTTAAAGTTCCCTCTTTTGCGCAGCCTGATACCATCAGGGGCGGACAAGGCGTATACACACAGATCTCCTACGCAGATTTGGTTCCATATTATGTGGAAGGTTATTTTGGGCAACAAAACATTGATTTACCTTACGATTCGGTTGCATTGAACATTAGTAATAATTTACAGATTAGCAATTTTCAGATTAGCTCGGCTTTTATCAATTTTAAAATTGTGAATGAATTTGGCGTGGATATTAATGCCCAACTCAGTAATATTAAATCAGTAAATACACTTAGCAGTACAGCCATAACATTAAACGCTTCCGGTTTATCAAACATAAACATCAACAGGGCAAGTAAAACAACCGGCTTTTCAAACCCAATATTCCCAACTATAAAAACGGTTTCGGTAAATACAGTCAACTCCAATTTAAAACCTTTCCTCGAAAACCTTCCCGATTATCTGACTTACCAGGGAAAAATAGTGGTGAATCCTTTCGGAAACATTTCAGCTTCTAACGATTTTGCATTCCTGGGTACAGGAATAAATATTTATGCCGATGTGGACATGCCACTGCAAATACGTGCCGATTATTTTAAGCTCGTTTCTTATAGTACAATCGACTTAACAACCGTTAAACAAATCGATAATATTAATTACGGCGATATTGTTTTGCGCTGTACCAACGGCTTTCCGTTTAATGCAGTTTTACAAGGCTATATTTTAAACGATCAGAAACAAAAAATTGATTCGCTGTTTAATGTACCGGGTAATGTGATTAAAGAAGGGCTTGTAGATATGAATAACATCGTTATCTCAACTTCCTATACAGAATTAAGGATTCCTTTAACACAGGCTAAATTACAAAACCTTAAACTGTGCAAGTCCTTACAATTTGTTTCGCAGTTTAATTTACCACCCCAGCCGCCCGATATTAAATTATTAGATAGCTATAATCTGGATTTAGTACTTAGTCTGGATATTAATTACAGAGCCAGGAAAAAATAAATATGTTGAGGCGCCATACATTTATATTTATTTTGTTCTGCCTTCTACTTCAACAGGCCGGGGCCCAATACAACAGCGAATTTATTAATTACGAAAATACAGGGCGGAGCGTTTCTATAAATGCCGATTTTGATGCGGGCTCCAATGGCATTCAAAATTACATGATGAATAAATTTTTATTCGGCGGTTATATTGATACGAAAACAAAAGACGCGGCCTTAAATAAAATGCGGGGTTACAATCAGCTGGGGATAAATCTTAATTATGACATAAGTTTATTTATTGGAAAAAATCCGAAATACGATTTTCTTGTGGGTTTAAAGAATCAGGAAATACTTAACGCAACTTATACCCGC
>JAHEYE010000029.1 GCA_023251695.1 Sphingobacteriaceae bacterium
GCTTCGAGGGCATAAAAAAACCAAATTAATTAATGCAAAGTTAAATTATTGTTCCAATCTATTTAGTACTTTTAATGCTTAATATATGAGCTCATTATTCAACAGAACAAAAATTGTAGCTACCATGGGTCCGGCTACGGCCGATATTGCGGTATTGGAGCAAATGTTTATTCAGGGCCTTGACATCTGCCGCATTAATTTTTCGCATGGCGATTATTCGGCAGTTGAAGCAATAGTAAACAATATCCGTACACTAAATAAAAAGCTGAGTTACCATGTTGGTATTTTAGCAGATTTACAGGGACCAAAATTAAGAATCGGAGCCGTAAAAGATAATAAAGTTACGCTGATTGAAGGAAAAGAAATTAGTATCTCCACCACAGAATGCGAGGGTGATGAAAACCGGGTTTACATTACGTATCCGCAATTTCCGAAAGATGTTGAGGTGGGAGAAATGGTTTTGATAGATGATGGAAAATTGCATTTAAAAGTTATTTCCACTAACGGGACTGATGAAGTAAAATGTAAAATAATCATAGGTGGCAGTTTATCTTCAAAAAAAGGAGTTAATCTTCCCAACACAAAAATTTCATTACCATGTTTAACACCAAAAGATTTAAAAGATCTTGATTTTGCTCTGGAACATGATTTTGATTGGATTGGTTTATCTTTTGTGCGTTCGGTAACCGATATTGTGGACTTAAAACAAATCATCCATAAAAAAGGAAAGCGTGCCCGTGTGATTGCAAAAATAGAAAAGCCGGAAGCAATCAGGGAAATCGACAATATCATTGATGTAACTGACGGTTTAATGGTGGCACGTGGTGATTTAGGTGTTGAATTACCGATGGAAGAAGTTCCCATGCTGCAGAAAATGATGGTGAAAAAATGCATTCAGGCTTCTAAACCTGTTATCATCGCTACTCAAATGATGGAGAGCATGATTACCAGTTACACACCCACACGCGCAGAAGTAAACGATGTGGCTAATGCCGTTATGGATGGTGCCGATGCGGTGATGTTAAGCGCAGAAACTTCGGTCGGAAAATATCCCGTTAAGGTGATTGAAATCATGCGCCGCATTATTACCCAAGTTGAAAGTACAACCGATACCATTTATTACCGCGAGCACCCCCCACAAATAAAAACCATTACTTACATAACCGACAGCATTTGTTATAATGCCTGCGCACTTGCCCATAATTCAGGTGTAAGCGCTATTATCAGCATGACGAATAGCGGGTATACTGCATTTAAATTAGCCAGTCACCGCCCGAAAGCCAATGTTTTTATTTTTACCGATAATTTGTCACTGCTCACAACTTTAAGTCTTGTGTGGGGCGTTCAGGGATTTTATTACGATAAGTACGAAAGTACCGATCAAACAATTTCTGATTTGATTCTCTTTGTAAAGAACCGCGATTTGGTAAAGCATGATGATTTGGTAATTAATATTGCGAGTATGCCTATGAAGGAAAAAGGGCGTACCAACATGATGAAATTAAGCCACGTTATCTAGTTAATTACTTTTTGTTTTATGTTTTGGGCGCTCCGCCTAAGGCGGACGGGCTTATAGTTTATCCTGAGCTTGTCGAAGGACTCCAATCTTTTTGCAAGAGGCAGGCAAAAAGGATTTCCGCTGCAATCCCTCGCGCAGCTTCTTCAAAAAACATATTCTTTCTTATTGAATATGCGTTAGGGATTGAGCCTTTGTCTGAGCTCTTTTTTGGTTTCAAAATAACCGTGCACCAAAAAAAGCGAGTGGCGAAAGCCCGACCCGCAGGGTAACGCCCAAAGCCCCCACATCCTTAAGCCGAGAGGTAAAAGAAAAAACTACATCGGCGCTTGTTTTCCTTTTGGACGGTAGGCATCAATCTTTCCATTTTTAATGTTTTCCAGATTAATGGTAAGCGTATCCACAAAACGTTTGTTATTGAAATTCTGATGGTAAACCAAAATCGAACTTCCGTTTGCTTTTGAAACAATGGCGGTGTGTTTCGGAAAACTCATGCTGCGGTTCGGGAACATGAATTTTACATTGGTGAATTGTAAAATGTCGGCTGGTTTTAATCCTTCTTTTTTGTAATCAATCTTATCTCCGAAATTAAAGGGGGTGGACCAATCGGCATTTGCATTGTTAAGGGCGGCGTAAGCTAAGTCCCAGCATTCACCGCGGTCAATCTTTTTGCCCATGTTCTTCTTACAAAACTCCATTATTTTTCCTGCAACAGGAACAGTTTGGAAAGAAGACATGATGATAAATAAACAAAAATATGTAAGTAGTGTTTTCATGTACGGCGCGAGTATTAAATATACAAAAATTAAGCTTTTAATGAATTTTTTAAAGAAAATTGTGATTTTTACCCGAGAACATCATACATTTTTGAATCGAATAATTTTGTATTTTAGCAATAGTAATGAAAACTAAAAAACATATTGAAACAAATACCGCTAAAGAAGAGTTTAATGTTTTTGAGAAGCGCTTCCTTATGATGATGAAGCTGTTCAGGCTAGGAAAAATGATGAAAAATGCTAAAATTACCTATCCTTCAGTTTAGTAAAAATGGATATTTCCGACAATGAAGTTTTACAATTATGCGGTGCTCTTGAAAAACACGAGGTTCTCTATATTTTAGTAGGAGGTTTCGCAATTAACCTTAACGGCTTTAATCGTTTTACCGTCGACATAGATATTTGGATAAAGGATTCGAAAGAAAACAGAAATAGTTTAAAAAAGGCTCTGGAGGAAGTTGGTCTTGGTAATCTTGAAGGTATAGAAACAACACAATTTATTCACGGCTGGACTAATATTACACTTGCTTCAGGTATGGAACTTGATATTATGACTGAATTGGCAGGATTTAAGGACATAGATTTTGATGCTTGTTATAAGGTTGCTCCAACGGCTGAAATGTTTAAAGTAAAAGTAAGATTCTTACACTTAAATCATCTTATTGCAAATAAAAAAGCTGCAGGAAGAAGCAAAGATTTAATTGATGTTATTGAACTGGAAAAAATAAGGAACCAAAATAACGAAAAATAATCCGGTTACAAATTATCAATAAAGTAATTGCAAATCTTTTCCATTAAATGCACGCGGTCTTTACCTAACACATTATGTTCATGCCCAGGGTAAGTATAATAATCCAATTGAATCCCTTTATCAGTTGCTTTTTTCAAATACTTAATACTGTGTTGCCAAACAACAACATTGTCCTGCGCGCCATGAATCATTAGTAATTTCCCTTTTAATTTGTCAACGTAATTCAATAAATTATTTTTCTCGTAACCTTCTTTGTTTTCCTGTGGTGTATCCATGTAACGCTCTGTGTACATAATTTCATAATAGCTCCAATCGATTACCGGTCCGCCTGCCACGCCAACTTTATATACACCGGGATTTCTGGTCATTAAACTTGTGGTCATAAATCCGCCATAGCTCCAGCCATGAATACCAATTCTATTGGCATCTACGTAGGGCAACGATTTTAAATAATCGACACCCTTTAATTGGTCTTCCATTTCTTTTGTTCCTAATTGACGGAAAGTAGCTTGTTCAAAATCTTTTCCGCGCCATGATGTTCCTCTGCCATCGAGTGTAAAAATGATATACCCTTTTTGTGCCATGTACTCATACCACAACTCACCACCCGCCATCCAACTGTTAGTTACCATTTGTGAGTGCGGACCGTTATATAAGTAAACGATCACCGGATATTTTTTAGTACTGTCGAAATCAACGGGTTTAAATAATCTGCAATTTAAATCTGTGCCTTCACTATTTTTAATAGTGAATAAACTCCATTTTCCTGTTTTATATTCCTTCAAAGGGTTTTCCGCTTTGAAAATGCTAACTGATTTTTTTGTCTTGGTATTAATAACATAATATTCGCGTGGCGTGAAGCAAGACGAAAAATTATCAATTATATAATCTCCTTTTGCATCTCTTACCGCGCTATGAAAACCGTTTCCTGAAGTCAGGCGACTTAACTCTCCGCTCTTAATATTTACAGAATAATAATCCTGAGTCGCTGAACCTTGGTCGTTTGCTGTAAAAAATGCACGTGAATAACTTTCATCAAAACCAACGCCCTCTTTAATTTCCCATTTGCCTTTAGTTAATTGTTTTACCAATGTTCCGTCGATGTTGTATAAGTAGGCGTGGCGGTAACCATCTCTTCTGCTCAGCCAGATAAATTGTTTTTCGTTTTTCACGAAATATATTGGCGCTAAAGGCTCAGTGTATTTTTCATCTTTCTCTTCAAATAATGTTTTTGTTATAGCTCCCGTCGCCACATCGTATTCATTTAACTTCATGTGATTTTGCCCGCGGTTTAAAACAGCGATGTAAATATTTTTTTCTGTCGGACTCCATTGAATGTTGGTTAAATATTGTTCTTTATCCCCTTCGGTTTTTACATACCATGTCTTTCCGGTTTTCAAATCGTAAATACCTAAAGTAACATAATGACTTTTATTTCCCGCCATCGGATATTTTATGTTTTTGTTCTCAGCAGGATATTTGGTCCAGTCGATAATAGGATAATCCGTCACATCGCTTTGATCCATGCGGTAAAATGCTAAATAATTTCCAGCCGGACTCCAATAAGTTCCTTTATGAATACCGAATTCATCACGGTGGACACTTTTTCCGTAAACTAAAGTGTAGGATCCGTCTTTTGTAATTTGTGTTTCGGTACCTTTATTGCTAATGTATAAATTGTTATCCTCTTTCGTAAAAGCATAAACATCGTTATTCAATTCGTCATAAGAATCTATTGTCTTATCATTTTGTTTGCGGTCGCTATCCAATACTTTTTTCGAACCACTATCATAAATTAATTCAAGAATTCCACTTAGGAAATAAAATTGCTTTTCATTTTTCCATTCTAAAATAATGATCTGTTTAAGCGAATCTCTTTTCTCAGCTTTTAAAAGGGTATTGATTTCGCTCATCGAAACTAAATCGCTCATTTTCCCGGTAGCGTTGTCACCAATTTTTACGATGTTGTTATCGATATAAGAGAACTTATCAGCGCCTTTAATAAAACTTAAATTCTGGAGACGTTTTGGGGCAAGGGTGGTACGGCCTTTTAAAACGGCATCCTGAATGGTTAGGAGTTTGTTTTGTGAAAGAGTTGTGAAAGCAACAGCAATTGACAGAGCGAGAAAAAAAGCCTTTTTCATAATACGATATAATGGTTAAATTAGAGCATTAAATATAGATATAAAATAGTTATTGCGGCTGCCTTCGTGCTTTTTTTAACAGTGCATTTCACGGCTGTTCTGGTTTACGCGGATCCGACGCCTGCAAACGAGGGAAGTAAATTAAAGGCCTTTTCATATCCATACGTATACCCTTACTTTCATCAGTCATGGTCCATGTTTGTGCCCATTCCAAAACAAAACTTTAATATTTATATACGGGATGAGGAGCATGGTTGGGAGGATATTTTTGGTCAGACTCTGAATGAACATCAATGTAACAGGCTTGGCGGAAATGAGAATTTATTACTCTCGCTTGTTGCTGGCGTTCATTATTATGCTTCTTCCGTTGGCGCTACAAATTTTATTGCAACAGATGATGGAAGTAACCCTTATTTAAAAGTACTTGAAAAGGTTCTGACAGGCTACATGACCTCAAAATACGGGAAACGTCCTGTAAAAATGGAAACTATAATAAGAATACATGACTTGAGCTCACACAAAATATACGCGCATTATTATAAAAATTGACAGCAATTGTAACATATTTTTTTGATGAGTTGCGCTCGTTTAATGAAAGCAAGTGGCTACGTAAATTATTGGCCGTATTTTTGATCTTCAAATGTGTTTATTGGGGCCTTGATTACGGCCTTTTGTTCGGTGAAAATTCAGCGGTATATAAGAACCTGGTAAGTTTACCATTTTGGCAAAAACCGGCTTTCTTTTTGTATTGGTCCGGTTCAATCGTTTTACCTAGGGGTTTTTTAATTGTGGCTTTCCTGAGCGCACTTTATATTCTTGTTTCAAAGCGACATCTCCGTTTTGTTTTTTTTATTGTTTGGTTCTGTATAGTTAACATCAACAATAACGTTTACATTACTTTATCCGCGGGTGATTATCTTTTTCAGCACCTACTTTTTTTCAGCATTTTTTTGTCGGACGGCAAAGAAAAATCAACCCCACTAAAAAGCGGAATTGACATTTCTTTTCACAATGCAGGAATGATTGCATTGCGTTTACAGGTGTGCATTGTTTATTTTTATGCAGCGTATGCAAAGTTATTGGATCAAGACTGGATGAACGGTACTGCAGTAAACGGCACATTTTCGGCTCATGAATTCAGCATGCCTTTTCTGTATCAAAGCAATGGACTAACCGGAATAGTGCTCGGCTATCTTGTAATCGGGTATCAATTATTGTTCCCGCTTGTAGTATGGATGAAGAAAATAAAAAAATGGTTTTTATTGATTGGTGTTCTCCAACATCTTTTTATTGCATTTGTTATTGGTTTACCATCCTTCGGTTTTATTATGATAATTGCCTATGCTGTTTTTTATGCACCGCGAACCAAAAATTCTTAGTACATTCGCCCTATGTTTACCTCCGACCAGCTTAAAGATCTCAATGATCGCCATAAGGCCTTAAGGGGGTTTCTTTGACTACGATAAAAAGAAACACGAGATAGAGGAACTTGAAGAGAAGGCGGGCGACCCGAACTTCTGGAACGATCCGAAAAAAGCAGAACAAATTTTAAAGGAAACCAAAACAAAAAAGAATTGGACAAATGCCTTCGATGGCTTAACGCGTGGCGTTGAGGATACCAATACACTCTACGAATTTTTTAAATCAGGCGACGCAACAGAAGAAGAAACTGTGGCTCAGTTTAATCTTGCTTACAAGCAATTAGAGGAAATTGAATTTAAAAACATGTTACGCAGCGAAGAAGACTCGTTGAGTTGTGTTTTGCAGATTAATTCGGGTGCGGGTGGAACAGAAAGTTGTGATTGGGCAAGTATGTTGATGCGCATGTATGTGATGTGGGCCGACAAACACGGCTACACAATTTCCGAACTTGATAAGAACGATGGTGATGCCGCCGGAATAAAATCGGTATCTCTGCAAATTGAAGGTGATTTTGCTTATGGTTACTTGAAAGGTGAGAATGGCGTGCATCGTTTGGTGCGGATCAGCCCCTTTGATGCTAATGCAAAACGCCATACATCTTTTGCATCAGTTTATGTTTATCCGATTGTTGATGATACTATAGAGATTAATATTCATCCAAATGACATTGAAATGTCTACAGCACGAAGCGGTGGGGCAGGCGGACAAAATGTAAACAAAGTAGAAACCAAAGTTCAGATTTTGCATAAGCCCACAGGAATTGTAGTTGTTTGTCAGGTAGAACGTTCTCAGTTAGCCAACCGTGAGCGCGCCATGAAAATGCTGAAATCGCAATTATACGAATTGGAAATGCGTAAGCGAAATGAAACGCGCGCCGCTGTTGAGGATGGAAAAATGAAAATAGAGTGGGGCTCTCAAATCCGTTCTTATGTTTTGCACCCTTATAAAATGGTGAATGATGTCCGCACCGAATTAAAAATTACCGATGCCGAAGCTGTCCTCGATGGCGACCTCGACGAATTAATAAAAGCGTACTTAATGAGTACAGCCAAAAAAAGTTAATACATTCCTATTCTTTCGGACGTCATCCTGAGCTTGACGAAGGGCCCAATAAATAACGCAATAAAAAAATAAAGTTACAGTCCGTAACATTTATTCCCATTCCTTCATTATATCCTTCATAACCCCCTAAAATGTATTGCTATGGCCGGAATGAGAGAAACCCCACGACAAAAAATGATAGGCATGATGTATCTCGTGTTGACTTGTTTATTAGCCTTGAACGTATCGAAAGATATATTGAAAGGATTTGTGACCGTAAATGAAAGTCTGGAAAAGACAAACAAAGACGTTCAGCTGAGCAATGAAAAAATGTTGGAAGAATTCCGGAAAGTTGCCGAGAAAAAAGAATCGGCAAGAGCTTATTTTGAAAAAGCGATTGAAAGCAGGAAACTGACGTCGGGCACCGTTGTCTACATTGAAAAACTAAAAAAGAAATTGATTGAAATTACAGAAGAGGTAAATGCTCCTCAAGCTGACACGATGCGTTTACGGTTCATTGAAAAATTGGAGGAATATGATAAGCCGACATTTCTGTTAATAGGTTCCGATGAAACAAATCCGGTAAGTAAAGAATATTCGGCCAGAGAATTGAGAGGGAATATAAATGGACTATGTGATAAACTTGATGCTATCATTGAAGACATGAATGGGCATTCGGGCACTAAACTGCCACCGGCCGATTACGTTTCACTAAAGGAAAAAATAAAAATGTTGAGACCTGTGGATAGTAACGAAACAATTGATGATTTAAAAATGACCTGGGAACTGCAGAACTTTTACAATCTTCCAATAGCGGCTGTCGTAACAAATTTGTCAAAAATGCAATCCGATATAAAGAACCTTGAAACCGAAATAATTAACCAGTTTGCTGCAGCTTCAGGAAAACAAATTGTGAATTTCAATTCATTTTCTGCGAAGGTTGTTGCTCCATCAAAATACATTCGCAGCGGTGAGAATTATGCAGCGGATATTATTTTATCGGCGTCATCAAGCGACTTCAATTCTGATAACATGCAAGTTTTGGTCGGCGCAAAATACGATTCGCTTTCCAAAAAACTTATTAGCGAAGGCTCACCGCTAATGCTTTCGGGCGGCGCCGGCAAATTTGATATGAAAACGGCAGGACAAGGCGAACAAACTTTAGCGGGAGTTATAAAATTTAAAAATGGCAAAGGGGAAACGGAATATTATCCGTTTGAAGATAAATATACAGTTGCTGCACCTTCCTCAGCAGTGTCGGCCGATTACATGAATGTATTTTATGCCGGTTTACCGAATGCAATAAGTATAAGTGCGGCAGGAGTTGCACCAACTAATTTAATAGCGAAAATAAATGGCAATCCTGCTCCTTTAATCCCTGCAGGTAATGGTAAGTACACGATTAAACCAACAACTACAGGAACTTGCCAGGTTGCGGTTTATTCACGCGAGGCAAACGGACAATTAAAAGCTCAGGGTCCGCCTGTAACATTCCGTGTAAAAGCAATTCCGACACCTTTTGTAAGAATAAATGGCAAGTATGCTTTAGGAACCTATGAAATGAAAAAAGTGGAGTTGGCTGCCCTAAGTGCAATTTCTGCTGATATCCCGGGTTTTGATTTAAATGCAAAATTTAAAATAAAATCGTATAAAGTCATCACTTTGCCTAATGGAGAATTGAATGAGAATAAATGTGACGGATTTAATTTTTCGGAAAGTGCAAAAGCGGCCGTATCAAAAGTGAAAACGGGAGGAAGGGTGTTTTTGGAAGATATAATCGCTGTAGGACCAAATGGAGAGCTGATCCCCTTACAAAATGTGACAATAAAAATAAAGAGTTAAGGGATTAAAGAGATACTTCTTTTCTCTTAAGTCTCTTAAGTCTTTTCAGTCTCTTCTGTCTATTTTACATATCTTCGTTCCCTCATGATTATCTATTACAATGCCAGATGTTCGAAGTGCCGGGAAGCCGTGCAGATTTTAGAAAAGAACAAATGCACATTTACCATCCGTGAGTACTTAAAGAAACCTCCCACCAAAAAAGAATTACGCGAACTGTTTGCAAAGCTCGGTTGTAAGCCCATTGATATCGTAAGAAAAAAAGAACCTTTGTTCATTAAAAAATTCCGGAACAAAAAATTTGAGGATGAGGAATGGATTCAGATATTAATTGAGCATCCCGAATTAATTGAACGTCCCATTGTAATTGACGGATACAAAGCTGTAATCGGAAGACCACCGGAATTAATAATTGATTTGATTAAGAGGAAGAAGTGATTAACGGATTTTAATTTTCTGGCCAATACTCAAGGTTGAGTTTTTACTCAGTCCGTTTAATTTTAAGATGTCATCTAAACGAACTTTATATTTTACTGAGAGCATATATAAACTTTCACCGGCTTTAATGTTGTGATAGGTTTCAGTTCCTGTAACGGCTACCGGTTTTGGTTTTGCAATGGGCTTCTTCGGTGTAACGTTTTCAGCTAATTTTTTGTTATCAGTTGTGTCCTTATTATTTGCTAATTGTGTTTCGCTTGCTTTTGCTTCACCATTTTCAGGTTTTGCCTCAACAGCTTTTTGTATGTATACAGTTATTTTTTTCCCCGGTCTTAAGCCTTTTCTACCAATGTAATTCCATGTTTTCAAATCAGCAACCGTAACACCGTATTTACGGGCGATATCGCTCAAGCGTTGTCCTTTTTGTACTACATGCGTTAATTGTATTTCTTTTACGTTTGTATTGGCTAATCCTGCGTTCTCAGTATTTTGTGCTTTAATGGCAGCGTAAATTTCAGTTTCGTTAGTTAAAAAAGTTCCGATTTTATCTTTTTGTAAACACAATGCATTTCCCCCGGGAGGAATAATGTCTTTTCTATACTGCGGATTAAAATATTTTATTTCTTCAACGCTCACATCTAAAGCAGCGCTGATTTGAGAAAAACTCATGGGTTCTTTTACAATAACAGTATCCACCTCAAAATAAGTTTTACGTGGTACGTCAGCATAAATATTATGTTCAGCCGTGTAATTCATCACATAATTGGCGGCGATGAAAGCAGGCACATAACCTTGTGTTTCTCTCGGTAAAAACGGACGGATTTCCCAATATGTTTTTTTACCGCCACTTCTACGTATGGCTTTCGAAATTGTTCCCGGTCCTGCGTTATAAGCTGCCAGCACCATTTGCCAATCGTTAAACATGCCGTATAACGATTTTAAATATTCAGCCGCCGCAATCGTTTCTTTGTAAGGGTCGCTGCGTTCATCAATATAGGAGGTAACACCTAAGCCGTATAATTTTCCTGTTGGGTACATGAATTGCCATAAACCTTGCGCTCCTGCTTTAGAACGCGCATTTGGATTTAATGCAGATTCAATTACAGCCAGATGTTTTAATTCGAGTGGAATATTATAACGGTCGAACACTTCCTCAAACATCGGATAATATAACTGCGCGAGTCCCATCATGCGGCTTACTAAAGTGCGACGACGAATAGTATATAAATCAATAAACCCTTTTACATGTGAATTGTAAACCAAATCGAAAGGCGAAACAGCATCAAGTTTAGCAAGACGCGTTTCAAAAGTGTAATCATCATAACGCGGAACACTATCGGCCTCAAAATGGTATTTATTGTTTTTCGGAAAAGTTGGTTTCTGAAAAGCATATTCAAGCACCTTCATATTGGCCAGACTATCCAGCATGGCAGCAACGGGGTCGTCAACCATAACAGATTGGGCATTAGTTTTAGTACCGAAAACGGCTAATAAAACTAAAATTGCTATATGTCTCAAAATCCGCATCAATACTGGGTTTCAGGGCTTTTTATACTATTTATTACGCTCAAAAATCAAACAAGTTACATAAATATCAAAAAAATACTTCAAATGCAACATGCAATGATAAAAAAAGAAAGGTGCACGGCCCCGTTAAAGAATTATAATTTTTAACTTAGGCCTGTGAAAAAGAGAAAAGAGGATATCCCGCTGCAGTATTTTGAAAGAAATCTTATAATTCATGCATTTTTTACTCTTATTACGGTGTTTTTCGTGCTTTTAACATATAACTACTATAAGGCATTTAATCCGCTTATGTTTGTTTGTGGTATACCCGCCGTTATTATGATTTTTCAGACACTCTGGATTTTTTTAAATCCTTTCGCTGTTATTTATGAAGATAAATTCGAAATGAAAAAAACCATGTTCAGCAATAAACAATGGTATTTTATTGATATTAAATTAGTGAGCGAAGTCACCACAAAAGGATTTAAGATTACTTACAACGATGATGAAGAAGAAATAATTTCAACATTTGGCATCCGCGCTTCCCACAAAAAAGCATTCCGTGATGCAGTAAATCATTATGTATGTAAAAGCCTGGTGATTGAACGGGCTGACGACGAATAATAATCTACGAATACAAATCGGCACGAATATACGAATCTGTGTGCCTAAGCGTTTTGATTCGTAATTACTAGATAAACTCAACCTTCTTCTCTCTGAATTTCGAAATAGTTCCAATTTTGACCGCCGAATAATTTTTTATTTTGAGCCAATTTTCAAACTCATTTTCATTGGACGCGTTGATGGTGAATAAGAGTCCGCCTGAAGTCTGCGGATCGCAATAAGTCATGAACTCCAGATCTACCATTCCTTTAACATCTTTTTCGAACGCATTAAAATTACGGGTGGTGTTATCAGGAAAAATAAATTGTGAGGTATAGAAATTCACATTCTCAAATGTTTTTACTTTTGACTTAAAAATTTCAGCCGTCAGATGCTTATCGCCAACCATCTCTAATAAATGCCCTAAAAAACCAAAACCGGTTACGTCGGTCATAGCACTTACATAAGGCAATTGCCCTAATTCAAAACCTAATGAATTTAATTCGCACATCGAATGCAGTAATACAGAATGATCTTCAGGCTTTAATAGGCCGCGTTTTAAAGCCGTACTGAAAATTCCGGTTCCCAATGATTTTGTGAGATAAATGCTATCATTTTCTTTCACCGGATTATTTTGTTTTAAATTTTTCCGTTCAACAATTCCGTTTACCGACAAACCGAAAATTGGCTCAGTACTTTCAATACTATGTCCGCCCGCTAATGGAATTCCCGCTTTTGCGCAAATTTCCCTCGCGCCATTTAAAACGTATTTTGCGCTTGCGGTTCCTAATTTTTCGGTGGGCCATCCTAAAATAGCAATGGCCAAAATGGGTTTCCCTCCCATCGCATAAACATCACTGATGGCATTTACAGCTGCAACTTTCCCGAAATCGAAAGGCGAATCCACTACCGGCATAAAAAAATCGGTTGTGCTTATCAGGCATTGGTTGTTTCCCAAATCATAGACTGCGGCATCGTCATTGGTTTTATTTCCCACCAATAATTCATTACACACAAAATCAAAATCACTTTTCAGAATTTCCTGTAAAACAGCAGGTGCAATTTTACAACCGCATCCTGATGCCTTGCTGAATTGTGTGAGTTTAATGTTTTCCATACTCAGTAAAAATACGTTTTACTTTTTCAGCATTTATAATCGGATCAGCTGTGTCCGTTTCTACGCAAATAATTTCCTGCTCTTTGTTCTTAGTATGATTGTATTCATAAGCTTTGTCGTAATACCTTAATGTGACAGCGGCAACATCGGCTAATTTTCCTTCATCGAGCCATTGCAGACAATCTTTAGCATTATTAGGGCCTAATTGCTGTGAAATATTTTTTACGCTTTGTTTTAATTTTTCAACGTCTTCTTTCCCATATTCATTTACTAAACGGTTTACACGCAAATCAAAAGGAAGAATGATCTTGATAATTACTGCTTGTTTCATTTGCAGCCAGAAAGGATAAGGAATTTTGTTATAGCCGATCGACATAGATTCATCTTCTATTAATAATTTTCCGGACGGATCTATTTTGCATAATTCGTTAAATAAATTGTGCTCAAATTGTTGTTGTGGTAATTGGGCGGGCTGACCAATACCCCCGAAAGCGGAGCCTTTATGATTTGCTAATCCTTCGAGGTCGATAACAGGAATTTCGTTTTTTAGCTGCTTCAGGATTTCAGTTTTTCCTGAGCCTGTTGCGCCTCCGAGTAAAATTAAACGGTAATCTTCCTCAAATTTCTTTAAAACATGCTTACGATATGCCTTGTAACCGCCCTCCATAATAACCGCTTTCAGGCCTGCCGTATTGAGCAACCAGCCGAAAGAATTACTCCGCATCCCCCCTCTGAAACAATAGACCAGAACCCCTTTTTTACCTGTGTTTTTTTTGGTTTTTGTGATGAATTCGGTGAGTTTTGGCGATACAATTTCTAGGCCCCTCATAATGGCATCCTCCCTGCCTTTTGCCTTATATAAAGTGCCTATTTCGGCGCGTTCAAGGTCTTCAAAAAGAGGTATGTTTAGGGCCCCGGGCATATGGCCCTTCTGGAACTCAATAGGCGAACGCACATCTACAACGAGTTTTTCAGGGCTTTCAGTAAGAAATTTTTCAACAGCTATTGCCTCAGTTTTCATTAGTATTTCACTCGATAATATTAGCTATAAACCCTCAAAACCTGAGGTTTATTAAGAATTATATGTTAAAATTTAAACCAGCAAAGCGGCTATTTCGTCTAAAATTAGTGGAAATTGTAATATAATTTCAATAATATTGTAATTACAACACTTTTGAAAAGGCTATTACTCATACTCGTTTTGCTTTTCGCGGTAGGTTCTTTTACCGATGCTGTGGCTCAAGGCCGTAAGCGTGAGCATAAGAACCAGCGTAAGGGTGGAGGCGGAAAACGTAAAATTCATAAATTTTCAGGTGGTAAAAGCAGCGGTGGTTTTTTTGCAAGAATGTTTTCGGGGAAAAGAAGAATTCCCGGAGGATGGGTGTATAAACCAACACGCCCTGGCAAAAAACAAAATATGGAACAACGTAATTTGTTTTCCCGTTACCGTACTAAAAACAAACGTTACAAAGATGGAATACAGGCACGCTTGAATCGTGAAAGAGCAAGAAAACGCTCGCGAGGAAATGCGGTCTTCCATAAAAGAAAATATTAATAAAAAATCAATACTTTATTAATCCCATTCACCTTAGGCGGATGGGATTTTTTATTTTTACACAAATTACTTTATGAACGTTTTAATATTAGGCTCGGGCGGAAGAGAACATGCATTTGCATGGAAAATAGCACAAAGCAAAAAACTCGAAAATTTATACATCGCACCCGGTAATGCGGGCACTGCACATTGCGGTACTAACGTAAACATTTCTGTTACCGATTTCGAAGCCGTAAAAAGTTTAGTGTGGGAAAAAGGAATCGATTTAGTTTTAGTCGGACCCGAAGACCCATTGGTAAAAGGCATACACGATTATTTTTTGCAGGACGAGGTTTTGAAAGATGTTCCTGTAATTGGTCCGAAAAAAGATGGCGCGCAATTGGAAGGGAGTAAAGATTTCAGTAAACAATTCATGATTAAGCACGGTGTACCGACAGCGGCATACCAAAGTTTTACAAAAGATAGTTTGAATGAAGGAAAAAAATTTCTCGAGTCATTAAAACCACCATTCGTTTTAAAAGCAAGTGGATTAGCAGCAGGAAAAGGTGTTTTAATTATTAATGATCTCAACGAGGCAAAGAAAGAGTTAGAAAATATGTTGGTGGATGCAAAGTTTGGTGATGCATCTTCAACAGTTGTAATAGAAGAATTTTTGCATGGCATTGAATTATCTGTTTTTGTTTTAACGGATGGTAAGTCGTACAAAATTTTACCGGCGGCAAAAGATTACAAAAGAATAGGCGAGGGGGATACCGGTTTGAATACAGGAGGAATGGGGGCTGTTAGTCCGGTGCCGTTTGCTGATGAAGCTTTTATTAAAAAAGTAGAAGAGAAAGTAGTGAAGCCAACCATTGCGGGCTTACATAAAGAAGGAATTGATTACCGCGGATTTATTTTTATTGGTTTGATGAATAACAATGGCGAACCATCGGTTATCGAATACAATTGCCGCATGGGCGATCCGGAAACAGAAGTGGTGATACCGCGTATTAAAAGTGATTTTCTGGATTTATTAGAAGGAGTTGCCACTCAAACTTTAGATAAAAAAAGTTTTGATACCGTAAATGAAATCGCTACAACAGTAGTAATTGTTTCAGGGGGCTATCCTGAAGAGTATGAAAAAAATAAAGTGGTTACCGGAATTGATGCGAATGAAGGTTCTCACGTTTTTCATTCGGGAACAAAACAAGAAGGTGATAAAGTTCTCACTTCAGGCGGAAGGGTTTTTGCAGTAACGTCATTTGGAAACTCCATTCAGGATGCGGTAAGCAAAAGCTTTAAGAACGCTGAGAAGATTACTTTCGATAAAAAATATTACCGTAAAGATATTGGGAAAGATTTGATGAATTGGAAGGGGTAGAAAGTAGTCAGTAGGCAGTAGGCAGTAGCCAGTGGTCAGAAGGCAGTGGCAGTATTGAGTGAATGATTGAATAATAGAGCATGTGAATAACGAAGGAAGAAGTGAAATTTACTTCGGATGTTCATCCCGATAGCTATCGGGAGTTCGCTGGTTCAAGTGTTCTTTACTTAGAAAAAACAATCTTAAATAGGGTGCCTTTATTGTTTGTGAAAGAATAATGACCATCTAATTGTAAAGAAAGAGCTTTTATTAATGACATACCCAGGCCGGTAGCATTTTCTAATTTGGATTCTTGAATCCCAACACCATCATCCATAATTATTAATTCATAAGTGTTGTTTATTTTTTTGAATATTATTTGAATATTTCCGGCATCTCTTTCTTTAAATGCGTGTTTATATGCATTTGAAAGCACTTCGGTAACAAGCAGCCCACAGGGAATTGCTTTTGTTAATTCTAACTCAATTTTCTCAATTGCTAACGTAAGTTTAATGTTAGAAGAAGTTTTTGGATAAGAATTTTTTATTTCTCCTGTAAGTGATTCTAAGTAGACTGAAAAATCAATCCCTAAAAAATTTTCATATCTGTAAAGTGATTCATGTACTAAGCCCATAGATTTAATACGGTTAGTACAATCCATTAGTACTTGTTTTAACGAATTGTCGGTAACATAAGTGGTTTGAATCTGAAGAATACCTGAAACGATAGCTAAATTATTTTTAACCCTATGATGAATTTCCTTAAGCATTACTTCTTTTTCGCCGTGCCTCGCTTCAAGTTCTTTATTTTGTTGTAAGATTACTTTCTCTTTTTCAATAAGTGTGTTGATGGAAGTGATTTGAAGTTGTTCTTTTTCTTCTTTATAATCATTCATTTTCTGAGCAAGTGCCATCGAAATAAGTATAATTTCGAAAGCTGAACCTAGCTGAATGGTGTTACAGGTAAAATTGTTGTATGGCAAAATGCCAAAGTCTTTCATCACGTATATCAAAACGCCGACAAGGAAAATCGACCAGGCAATAACATAAAGCTTTGCGTGCTTAACCCCTTGCTTGTAACAGAAAATACCAGCTAATAGAATGATTACACAAGTGATAAAAGAATCAAGTTCTACAATCATCATACTGAATGATTCGTATCCAAAAAGATTAAGAATCATTGAGAGTATGGCAACGCCTATAGAAACAAAGAACAGTTTATGTAAAAAAGGTGTAGTTTCTTTGGTGTTAAGGAAACTGAATAAAAATAAAACGGCCGTGATTGTTACAAATGCAGGAAGAATGGCAGGATATGAATTAAGGACCGGAAACGAAGGAAATACAAACTCAAAGCCAAAACCTTTAAAGTAGAGAACCAGAGCACCTTCAAAAAATACGTATATCGAATAGTAAAGGTGGACACGGTCATGAATTGTGAGGTAAACAAAAAGATTATAAAAAATAATTAAAATAAATAAGCCTATATAAATACCGTCGAATAAGTCGTAAATGTGTTTTGTTTCAATAAGTTTTTTGTCGGAATATATTTTAAGAGGAAATTCCATTATATATTTCCCTTTCATTTTCAATAAGTATCTCTGTTCCTGGCCGGATAAGGTTAAGGGAAGAATGAAATTATTTACACTAATAACACGGCTTTGAAAAGGAAATTTGTTCCCTCCGGTATATATTTTTTTAAACGTGTTGTCGGCTTGTAAAGAAAATAATTCAATAGAGTCCAATCTGGTTTTTTCAAGTTCAAGATAAAATTTTAATTCCGGGCTACCGGAAACAAAAAACAAACACCATATAGTATTTTCGGTGACCCCAAAGGTCTTTGCGTAGGTGTCATAATATTGAAATTTACCTTTAGTCCACTCACTATAAACTCCAGAGGCGTCGGCGCTTTTCGTTGAATCAATATAAAAAGCACAATAGTGGCCCAACGATATTTCATCGGTTTCATTAGTTAAAACCAATTTCTTTTGAGCGTTAAAATGCCCACAAATAAAAAACATGAGAATCAGAAAGACAGCTCTGTTTTTTATTTTAGAAAAGTGCATCTTAATATTTACGTAGTGCATGAAACGTAATTATAGGATTATTTTAAATATATAGCAAATTTTTTGTGCGGCGAGACTTTATTTATTTCTTGAATTTTCCTTTAAGTGCCGCCAAAGCTGAGGTCATATCATTCGGATCGTATTCCGGTTCTTTCTTTTTTTGTTCTGTTTTCTGCCCACTGCTTACTGACTTCTGATTCCCCTCACCCTTCATGGAAAGGGCAATTCTTTTTCTCTTCACATCTACTTCAGTTACATTCACCCAAACTTTTTGTCCGACTTTTACAATCATATTCGGGTCATCAACAAAAGTATCGCTCAATTGTGAAATGTGCACCAATCCATCCTGATGTACGCCAATATCTACAAAAGCACCAAAATTAGTTACGTTAGTCACGATGCCCGGTAAGCGCATGCCTTCATGTAAATCTTTCATGTCATGAACAGTTTCATCAAAGCTAAAAGCTTCAAATGATTTACGGGGGTCACGCCCCGGTTTTTCTAATTCTCCGACAATATCTTTTAAAGTTGGTAAACCAATTGTTTCGGTAACGTAATCCATTAACTTTATTTTTTTGCGGAGTTCTTTGTCGTTAATTAAATCATCAATACCTGAATTCAAATCCTTAGCCATTTTTTCTACGATGTGATAACTCTCGGGATGTACAGCGCTTTTATCCAAAGGATGGACGCCATCACGGATTCGTAAAAACCCTGAGCATTGTTCAAATACTTTATCGCCCATACGCGGAACTTTTAAAAGTTCTTTGCGGGATTTGAATGCACCGTTCTCATTACGGTAAGTAACAATGTTTCCTGCCAATGTATCACCAATGCCGGAAACGTAAGCGAGTAATTGTTTGGAGGCTGTGTTTAATTCAACACCAACACTATTCACGCAGCTCATTACCACATCGTCCAGTTTATTTTTTAAAGCGTTTTGATCAACATCGTGCTGGTACTGACCAACACCAATGGATTTTGCATCTACTTTCACTAATTCAGCCAAAGGATCTGCTAATCTTCTTCCAATAGAAACGGCTCCACGTACAGTTAGATCTTTATCCGGAAATTCTTCACGTGCTACTTCGCTTGCTGAATAAACAGAAGCTCCGGCTTCACTCACCACAATTACAGGAATACTTTTTGGCAGCACATCAATGTTGCGGATAAATTGTTCTGTTTCACGGGATGCTGTTCCGTTACCAATGGCAATTGCTTCAATATTATGTTTGGCGCAATAAGCTAAAACAATGTTTTCTGATTCTACAGTTCTGCGCTGGGGTTCGTGAGGATAAATTACCGTTTCTTCCAATAATTTTCCCTGCGCATTTAAAGCTACTAATTTACAACCTGATTTAAATCCAGGGTCAAGACCCAAAATATTTTTTTGTCCCATTGGCGGCGCCAAAAGCAATTCACGTAAATTATCTGCAAATACCTGAATGGCTTTTTCATCGGCAAGCTGTTTGGTAAACAAACGTATTTCTGCTTCGATGCTAGGCTGCAATAGTCTTTTATAACCTTCTTCAATCGCTAATGAAATTTGTTGTGCACATTCACCTCTGCTTTGCAGAAAATATTTTTTAAGAATTTCATGTGCGCTGTCTTCATCAACGCTGATATCAATAATTAAAAAATCTTCTTTTTCTCCACGACGCATGGCTAACATTCTGTGCGACGGACAAGAAGACAATTTTTCTTGCCACTCAAAATAATCTTCAAATTTTTCACCGGCTTCTTCTTTTCCTTTTATAACACGGCTTTTGATAATAGCACTTTGCTTAAACAGATTACGTAAGCTTTCTCGTACGTTAGCTTCCTCACTAATAATTTCAGCAATAATATCGCGCGCGCCTTGTAAAGCATCTTCCGGACTTTCAACTTCTTTTTCTTTATTTACAAATTGTAAAGCGTGATCGAAAATGCCTGTCGCTTTTTGTTCCAATATTAATTGGGCTAAAGGTTCCAGCCCTTTTTCTTTTGCAATAGTTGCTTTGGTTCTGCGTTTTGGTTTGTAAGGGAGATATAAATCTTCTAAGCGTGATAAAGTCCCGGCGGCTAAAATTTGTTCTTTTAGCTCCGGAGTTAATTTGCCTTGCCCTTCAATAACTTTTAAAATACTTTCACGGCGTTGTTCAAGCTGACGTAAACGCTCTATTTCGGTTTTAATGGCGAGAACCTGAACTTCATCTAAGCTCCCTGTCATTTCTTTACGGTAACGGGAAATAAAAGGAACTGTTCCTCCTTCATCTAATAAATCTACAGTTGCTTTTACCTGTTTAGTGTCGATTTTTAAATCGTCGGCAATTTTAAAGAATAATTTCGCTTCGCTCATGGTGCAATTCTATAGGGTCAAATTTAGAATTATAAGAGGGAAAAAGAGACATATTTTATCAACAGAAAAGGGATGTAAAAGACCTAAGGGACAATAGGGATGAAAGGGACGAAAAGATAAACTGTAAGCGAGAAGCCTCCCTTCAGTCTTTTATTTCCCTTAAATCCCTTTTGTCTATAATCGTGTACCAATGACCAGAATATCATCTACCTGTTCAAGCGAACCGCGCCATTCTTCAATGGTTTTGTTTAACAGCTCACCCTGCTCATCCATGGTTAAATGTTGGTTACTGAGTAATATTTTTTTAAAGGAAGAGTATTTTAATTTTTTTCCATTGGGTCCGCCAAACTGATCGGCAAAACCATCAGAGAAAATGTAAAGTGTATCGCCCTCTTGCAAAGGAACACTGTGATTAGTGAATTTTTTATTTTCGCCGGGTTTAAGATTTCCTATGGGGAATTTATCAGCTTTGTATTCAATTAATTCACCTTTACGGATTAACCACATCGGATTAAATGCACCTGCATATTCCATCACACTTGTCTTACGGTTAAAGGAGCATAAAGCAATATCCATTCCATCTTTTACAGCATTCTCCTCCAAATGGGATTGACGCAAAGTAGAACTTACGTTTTTATTAAGCTCATTTAAAATATCAGAGGGTTTTGTTAATCCTTGTTCACCTACAATCTGGTCAAGCTTACTGTGCCCTACAATACTCATGAAGGCCCCTGGAACACCATGACCCGTACAATCAACAGCCGCGAAAAGAATCTGATCTTTTTTATCATCCAGCCAATAAAAATCACCGCTCACAATATCTTTAGGTTTAAACAGCACAAAAGTCTTTGGTAAGAATTTTTTCACAAAATCATCAGGAGGTAAAATGGCATCCTGAATCCGTTTGGCATAACGGATACTCGCGGTTATGTCTTTGTTCTTCTCGTCCAACTCAATATTTTTTTGTACTACTTCAGCTGTGCGTTCTTCTACTTTTTCTTCCAGAATTTTATTTTCGCGTACCAAAGCACGCTCCCGGATTTTAATGTAACTGATAACAATTGTTCCGCCAACAATAAATACTAAAACATAAAACCACCAGGTTTTCCAGAATGGAGGGGCAATATTTATTTCAAAGCTTAAAGGTTTTTGGGTACAGACACCTGCATTATTACAGGCCACAATTTGTAAAGTGTAACTGCCGGGATGAAGATTGGAAAACACTGCTGTAGTTTGTTTTGTTTCAGGACGCTGGGTTTCGTCGGATCCTTCTAGTTTTATTTTGTATGTGATTTCATCAGGATTTGATAATGAAATTCCAATGTAATCAAAACTTAAAGAATTTTCTTTGTAAGATAACCCGATTTTCTGAAGCGTAATGGGGAAATCTTTTTGATTGATTTTTATACCCGTAATGTGTAAAGTAGGCTCAGGTGTTAAATCTGTATCAAACGAAGGGTTGTATTTGAAAGCACCTTTAATGGTTCCAAACCAAATGTTTTTTTGTGTATCGGTGTAAACCGCTTTTGACTTGGCTTCAATACCGGTAAAGCCATCGTTTTTTTGAAAGGAGAAAAATTGTTTTTTAGTCTGGTCAAACTTGCTTAAACCTTTATTTGTTCCTAACCAAACATTATTTTTTTCATCCACCGTTACCAATGTAATAAAGTCGGACAGTAATCCGTCACTCACTTTATATTTGATAAATGCAGAATTTTCATAAACAAAAGCGCCTCCTCCCTCAGTTCCAATCCATACTTTTCCGTTTTTATCTCCTGCAATAGAAGTAATACTGCTGTAGGTTAAACCTTGTTCTTTCCCTAATGTTGTAAATTTATTCCCTTCAATGGTTGTAACCCCTTTCTGTTTTGTTCCCACCCAAATCTTTCCTTTGCTGTCTTCAAAGATGGCAGTCACATCATTGCTACTCAATCCGTCGATGTTACGGATGCTTTTTATTGTTTCGGAGTTTAAATCATAAACAGTAATCCCGTCAGCACTGCCAATCCATAATTTATTCTTGCTATCAAGAAACAGACAACTCACATAAGGATAAACAAAATCAAATAATTGGGGTTGAGATGAAAATTTTTCTGTTGCAGCGGTATATTTAACAACACGTCCACCCCAAATACCAATCCAGATATTTCCATTTTTGTCTTTTACAATTGAGCGCACATTGCTAACCGAGCTTCCTTCAATCTGTGGAATATTCTTAAATCTTTTTTCAGTTACAGTTTCATTCGGATTGTAAATAGTTAAACCTTCATTTGTACCAAACCAGAAGTTTGATTTATTATCCTGACAAATAGCCCACACCTGCGAGTTAACCAAGCCGTCGGCTTTCGAGTAAGAAATAAACTTTTCCCCTTTAAAAACCTGTAGACCTTCCCCTAAAGTTCCTATTAAAATATTTCCTTCATTATCTTCAGCAATACTTTTAATTTTATTTACGGCTAAACCATTAGCGGTATTAAAAACGATTGTGTTTTTTGCATCCGAATTTATTTTACAAAGTCCAATATTTAAAACGGAGCCCCAGACATTATGTTTGCTGTCTTTAAAGATTGTGTACACAAAATTATTAGTAACTACACCACTGGTTGCCGGCATATAATAATGAGCATCAAAAACAGGAATAAAATCTGCAGTTCCTTGCTTATGTTTATAAATGATTCCATTTGATGTTCCCAGCAATACATTATCGTTCTCGTCTAATAAAAAAGAAGTGATTTGAGCGTATGGCATTCCTTGGGGACGGAAAAAATCAAACTTACCGGTTTTTGCATCCATCCATTTTATGCCGACATCCGTTAAGAACCACATATTCCCTTTTGTGTCTTGTTGTGAGGAGAGAACATACTGGCTCAGTCCTTCCTGAGATGTGTAAGTTTTGTAATTAGCTTTATCGCCTAAGTTGCCCTCGGCATTTAGAATAACAACTGCTCCGGTCGCTGATGAAATCCAGATTTGTCCTTTATTATCCTGTGCTAACGAAAATATTTTTTTATTCTTTGGTAGCAATTCACAGATAACGGGAATAAATTTTCCTTCACTGTATTTTGTTAAAGAGCCGTTTTCGTGTGCAATCCATAAATTACCTTTTGCATCCACCAACAAAGCGGCTACATTATTATCAGATAAACCGTTTTCGGTCGTATAATTGATAAAGTTCTTCCCGTCGAATTTAGAGATACCGCTTTCGCTGCCCAGCCAGAAGTAACCTGCTTTATCCTGTACTATGGCGGAGACATTCGATTGCGGCAAACCATCCTGCACGCTGTAATTAGTAAACGGATAAGTTTGCGCCTGAATTAAAAAAGGGAGTAATAGAAAAAGAAGTAATTGTATAATTTTTTTAAGACGCATAATTTATACAATTGCAATTTTATTTTTTCATGAAGAAAAATGTTCCGCCTGCATCTTCCAAATCTTTAATTTTACCAAACTTCGGCGCCTGATTACCTGCCTGAGTAACCGCAGAAATAATTTTCTTAGCCACTTTATCTATGGAAATACAGGCATCCGGATTATTTATGAGTGCTGCCGAAAATGTTTTGGTAAACTGCGAATTATCGGAAGCTAATTCATAACCTGCCGATGTAATAACCTGCGCAGATTTTGATTTAGTCAGTTCCCAATTTTCGCAACGCTGATTTTCTTCAGAACCACGCATCGCTAATAAAAATGCAGGACCTGATTCACAAGCATCGGTTACAACAAGTGTATGAAGTAATTTTCCTGAATACGATTGCATGCCTGCTTTTAAATTATTGATGCCAAAGAAACTAAACTCATCATCTGTTTTTGCATCCACAGGCACCCAATAACCGGTCGGACTCACAAATTTCCCGTGCCCGGCATACCAAATTACAAGTGATTGAATGTTGCTGTTCTTAACATGATCGCGTAATTCGATAGAGAAAAATTTCTCCATGTCGTATTTGGTCATGTCTTTTTTGTGAAGGATTTTTGTGATTTTGTAACCTGCCAATGCAGATTTCATGGCGAGAACATCTTTTGCAGGTCCGTCGAGGCTGGCGAAATTCTGGTATTTTCCATTTTCAATAAACACTACCCAAGTATTTCCCATTGGATTACTGGACGCATCGGCTCCGCTGCGGTTCAAAGTAAATACCTGAGCGGTTTCGTTACCGTTAACATCTTTTACGGTAACCGTAATTTTGTTTTTGTTAGCAATAGAAATTTGTGAACTGAAAGTTGGATTGAGAGCGGTTACCGAAAACGAAGCGAGCACGCCTTCGATGTAAATCGATTCAATTAAGCTTTCGTCTTTTATTTTACCCTGAAGGTAAATATCAGAAGCCATACTCTCGAGATAAATTTCATTATCAAAAGAAGCAGCCGGGGATTCAATGGTAATAATAGGTTTATTTGCTTCCGTTTTTTCGATTTTCAAAACCAAGTTAGCTGTATTCTCATAAACGTCGGTACAAAGAGCTACAACTTCTGAGGCTTTCTTCATACCTGTTACTTTACACACAAATTCGGGGTTCAGTGAATCTTTCGAAAATTCGGCAGGAGCATTGTTAATGGTAATGGCTTTGATTTGTGAAGCATCTTTAATCATTCCTTTAAAAATAATGGTGTCCTTATCGGCGATAATCTTAATTGAATTTTTATCAGGAACGGACGGCGCTGTAATAACGATTTCCGGTTTATTGGCTTCGCGGCTTAAATCAAAGATCTTTTTGCGTGAATCCTTAATGATGCCTTCCATTTTAGCATCACCTTCGGTTAATTTGGCAACACGGTTGTAATCGGCAACGGCTGATCTGTAATTTAAAGCGCCTTCACTTGCTAAAGCGCGGGCGAGATAAGCATCAATATCCTTATCATTTAATTTAAGTGCCTGTGTGTAATCATTCACCGCATTCTGAAATTGCCCGAGTTTATAATAAATGCTTCCTCTTAATTTGTGATTGAAGCCCGTTGGTGCGGACAAAATAACCTTGGTAATGTCGTTCAAGGCATTCTGATAATCTTTTTTAGCAACGTAAACCATGCTGCGCGCCCAATACACATTGTTATTGTTGGCGTCTTTAGTCAGCGCGGTTTCACAAGTGGTTAAAGCTTCATTTGCTTTATTTAATTTAACCTGAGTTAAAGCCAAACCAACGTAAGCAGGAATGTATTTCGAATCGAAGTATTTCGAATTTTTATATTCTTTTTCGGCTTCAACATAATTGTGCAAGCTGTCGAACATCACGGCGTGGTGATAATAATTAACAGCGTTCTTGTCATTATCAAGTGCATAAGCGGTAACCGTTAACCCGAAGGAGTACTCTTTAACGGCGTAAAGTGTTTTAATTTCTAATTCTATTACTTCCTTGTAGCTCTTATCACGTTCCAGTGCTTTTCTGAAAAATCCGTCGGCATCAGTAAATTTATTTTGGTTGAAGGAAAGGCGTCCTGCATTGTAATAGAGTTCTTTTTCTTTTGGTGAAAAGCCAATGAGTTTTTTATAATCCTCAACCGCTTCTGCTTTCATATTTTCTTTTTCGTAAAGCAGGGCCCTTGCCGTATAGGCTTTTTCCATGGCGGGGTCCATTTCAATAGCTTTCGAATAATTAGTAATGGCATCCTTAATATTCTTTGCCTGTTCAAATTTTTCGGCCGCTGAAAAATATTTTTTGGCGGTTTGCGCGAAACCGGATGAGCTGATTAAAACAACTAAAAAACTAAGAGACCAACACCTTATTTTATACATTGGATTTGTGTATTATTTTGACTAACAAAAATATAAAAATATTGCTTATTGGCCTTATAAAAAGGGGCTATTTTAATAAGTAGCTATAAATGTGTAAAACCCTGAAACCCCGCGCCAATACTGGCGTATAACCAATAAACAATAGCCATGAAAACAAAAATTTTCTTTTTCATAGTATTGTTAGCTGCGTTTTTAGGACTTATTTAAAACCCTTTGGCCATAAGCCCCAAAACGTTAAAAAAGGCTGTACAATGCTAGCCTGAATTTCGGAAACCGCGAGCAGCTCGCGTGGAAATTATCCCGAAAGGGATGCCATCGGCAAGACAAAGCCCCTTTTTCTTCTTAGAAGAACTCGGGGCTTTATTATTTAAGAGTATTTAAAGCCGAAGAAATCCGCTTAGTACATTCTTCTTTTCCCAAGAGCGCCATCATATCAAACAATTGCGGACCGCCGGCAACGCCACTTACTAAAACGCGGAGTAATTGCATGTCCATTTTACCTAATTCAGCTTGAGCATCCTCAAATGCTTTTTGTATGCCGGTATTGGTCCAGTCAGATGAAGCAACAAATTTCTCGTTCAGTTTTGTGTATAATGGTTTTGAAGCATCATTCCATTTTTTCTCAATCACTTTTGCATCGTAAGTTGTTGGTGCAGAAAAAAAGTAAGAACCTAAATCGTAAAACTCATTAATGAAATGTGCTTTTTCTTTTATCAGACGACAAAATTCTGTTGTAAATTTTTTATCCGTATTAATATTTTTCCCTGCTAAAATCGGCATCATGGCATCGGCTAATTGCTCATCCGAATATTTGCGTAAATATTGTTGATTAAACCATTTTGTTTTTTCAGGATCAAATTTTGCACCCGATTTACTCACACGCTCAAGTGAAAATTCTTTTACCAATTCATCCAAAGTAAAAAGTTCCTGATTGCCTGCGCTGTGCCAACCTAACAAAGCAAGCATATTGATAAATGCATCCGGATAATATCCCGCCTCACGGTAACCCGAAAATTTTTCTAAAGTCTGCGTTTTTGTATCTAACAATTCGCCGTTTAAAGGAAAAACAGGAAAGCCTAATCTATCACCGTCACGCTTGCTTAATTTTCCGTTACCATCAGGTCTTAATAGTAAAGGCAAATGCGCAAACTCAGGCATCGAACTTTCCCAGCCCAAATAACGGTACAATAAAACATGCAAAGGAGCAGATGGTAACCATTCTTCACCACGGATGACATGCGTAATTTTCATAGTGTA
Source organism: Sphingobacteriaceae bacterium (assembly GCA_023251695.1). Lineage (GTDB taxonomy): Bacteria > Bacteroidota > Bacteroidia > B-17B0 > Aurantibacillaceae > JAHEYG01. Next base: position 27,436 of record JAHEYE010000029.1, read on the forward strand.
ATCATCCACAATATTTGCTAAGTGGTAAGTCGGCATACCGTCCGATTTATACAACACCTTATCATCCATTTGCGCAGTATTCACTTGTACCCAACCACGAATTGCATCCTGAAAACGCACTTCTTCGTTGCGCGGCAATTTAATACGTATCACATAATTTTCATTGGCATCAATTCGGCGTTTTGTTTCTTCTTCAGGAAGAACCAATGAGTTTTTTAAATTTTGCCGCGTAATTGCATTGTATGAAAATGTTCCTTTCGAAGCTTTCATCCGTTCGCGGATTTCATCTAATTCTTCGTTTGTATCAAAAGCATAATATGCAAAACCTGCTTTTATTAGCTGATCGGCATATTGTCCGTACATAGATTTACGCTCGCTTTGTTTATAAGGAGCATAAGTACCATCTCCAAAACCAACACCTTCGTTGGGTTCAATGCCGCACCATTTTAAAGCGTTAATGATATATTCTTCGGCACCGGGAACAAAACGTTCCTGATCGGTATCTTCAATCCGTAAAATAAAATCACCGCCGTGCTTTTTTGCAAAAAGATAATTATAAAGGGCGGTCCGGACCCCACCTATGTGAAGCGGGCCGGTTGGGCTCGGGGCAAAACGTACTCTTACTCTTTTTTCCATAGTTTATTAAGGAGAGCAAAGATAAAAATAAATAAAGATTAAAATGCTTTGGGGAATTATAAAAAAGCATAACTTTAAAAAGCCTTAATCCTTTTGGTTTTTTCGGCGTCAAACAGCTTATTGTCAGGAATGAAAAAGTTAACTCTTTTATTGGTATTATGTATTAGCGGGTTGACAGCGACTGCCCAAAATCAGCTGTTAGACTCTTTATTAAAGGATTTTAATTCGGCCAAACACGATACAACAAGGGCCGATGTTTATGTACAGTTTTCGGAGATTCTTTATTTATCGAAACCCGATACAGTAATGCCTTTGTGTTTAAAGGCCATTGATCTGTGTGATAAAAATATACCTAAGGCTAATGCGGCTGAGAAGCGGAAATTCTTATTTGTAAAATCTTCGGCGTATAATAATATAGGATACATTTACCAGAATCAGGGCGATACAAAAACAGCTTTGGATTATTATCACCGCGGTTTAAAAATTCAGGAAGAGATTGGTGATATGAAAGGCCTGGCGCAATCGTATAATAATATTGGTTTTATTTTTCAAAATCAAAATGATATCCCTAAAACATTAGTTTATTACGAAA
>JAHEYE010000176.1 GCA_023251695.1 Sphingobacteriaceae bacterium
CGGGGCAGCAACAGCTGTTAATGCAGGATTATATTCAGTTACTGATACCGCCTTAGGATGTTCAAGTATCGGAACAGTAAACGTTGCGGTGACCACACCTACGACTTCAGCGGCAAATACAGGACCTTATTGCGCAGGAACAACAATTAATTTAAATGCCATAGCAGCTACTACATATACATGGAGCGGACCGGGCGGTTATTCTTCTAACGCACAAAACGCTACTCAAGCAGGTTCTACTCCGGCTATGTCCGGAACTTATACATTAATAGTTTCTATCGGAACTTGTACAGCTAGTGCAACAACAAACGTTTTAGTAAATCCATTGCCTACTCCAACTGCAACTGCAAGTACTCCTGTTTGTGTTGGACAAGCCATTAATTTCACAGGTTCGGGTGGAACAACTTATACTTGGACCGGTCCGGCAACATTTAATTCCAATTCTCCCACTCCTGCCATTGGTTCAGCAACAAATGCTAATGGAGGTAATTATATTTTAACTGTTACTGATGCTAATGGTTGTACCAATACAGCTAACGTAAACGTTGTAGTAAATTCATTGCCGGTTATCGCAATAACGAATCCAACCAATTGTGTAAACACAACCATTAATTTAACTTCTACCGGTGGTGTTACTTATTCATGGACTGGTCCGGGCGGATTTACATCAACCGCACAAAACCCGACTATTGCCGGTGCGCAATTGACTATGTCAGGCATTTATGTGGTTACCGTAACAAATGCTAATAATTGCACCAATACTGCAAACGCAAATGTTACAGTGCTGCCTTTACCAAATCCAAATATTGCCAGTAACTCCCCAGTTTGTGCGGGACAAACTTTAAATTTATTCGGAAGCGGTGGTGCGACTTATTCCTGGAGTGGTCCGGGTTATACTGGACCAAATCAAAATCCAACCATTAATAATGTGACTGCATCTGCGAATGGTGTTTATACTTTATTGGCAAGTTCAGGAACCTGTACAGCAAGCATTACTTACACTGTTACAATTAATCCTGTTCCTGTATTTAATTTTACAGGAAGCAATGTTTTATGTAACGGACAAAACAACGGAACTTCAACCGTAAACGTTACGGTTGGAACCGGTCCTTATAATTATAACTGGACGACGATTCCATCACAAACATCGCAAAACGCTACTAACTTAACGGCGGGAACTTATTCCTGTACCGTAACCGATGCGAATGGTTGTATCAGTGTTGCTTCAACACAAATTACACAACCCACTGCATTCTCTGTTTCTATTAACAGTGCGACTACATCGGCTTGTGCAAATACACCTATTACTGTAAATGCAATGGGTGCAGGCGGAACCGGTCCGTATAATTATAATTGGGTATCAGGTCCGGCTTTTGCAACGTATCCGGTTAACGAGATATTAGCAGGAAATTATATGTACACTGTAAATGCTACCGATGCGTACAATTGCGCGGCTACAGCTTTTGTAAACTTAACTTTCTTCCCGCAGCCAACTGTTACAGCAACAAGCGCAACAATTTGTGCAGGACAAACAGCTAACATTACAGCAAGCGGTGCTAATTCTTACTTATGGCAACCGGGTAATATTACCGGTGCGGTTTATCCTTACAGCGGAAGTACTTCTATTAACATCAGTGTAATTGGTACTGCTAATGGCTGCAGCAATTCTGCAAATACAAACATTATGGTTAATCCGAATCCGAATGCGAACATTAATACAAGCGGCTCGAAAGTTTGTGTGCCGGCTTGTGTCACATTTACTGCAGGCGGAAGTTCAAATATTTCAAGTTATGGTTGGAGTTTAAATAGTGTTGGAATAACAGGCGCTCAAAACGGGACTTATTGTTTTGCTCAAGCCATGACTTATACATTAGCATTAACGGTGACGGATGCAAACGGCTGTACAGGCGTTGCGCCTCCTGTTTTTGTGGATCTGTATCCTCAGCCTGTTGCTGATTTTAATTTTGCACCGCTTAAACCAATTATTAATCAGGATCAATATGTAACGTTCACAGATGCATCCTATGGTACTCCTATTTCCAGTTGGAATTGGTATTTCATGAATACAGCGCAATACACGTCTGTTGAACAAAATCCGAATTTCTCCTATACCGAACCGGGAACTTATCCTGTGGTTTTAGTTGTGAAAAGTGATAAAGGTTGTACAGATACTTTAGTAAGGGAATTAATTGTTGGTGAAGACTTCGGGATTTATGTTCCGAATGCCTTTACACCGAACGGAGATGGTGTTAACGATGTTTTTCAGCCAAAAGGTTTTGGTGTCACTAAATACGAATTAAATATCTTCGACCGTTGGGGTGAGAAAGTATTCTCGACCAAAGATTTTGAAAAAGGTTGGGACGGAACCATGCAATCGAAGAACGATGTTAAGTATGGTATTTTAGCAGAAGGAAGTTACAGCTGGATAATAAATGCAACCAGCGTATTCGGAAAATCACATGAACTAACAGGACATGTGATATTGATGAAGTAAAGAAAATGACATTCAATAAAAAAGGGAGCAAATGCTTCCCTTTTTTGTTTATTGCCTAAAGCATTTTATACATTTTTACGACGTAGTTGTGCTCATAAAAGCGGGGCTTTTGAATTTCCATATAAGTATTGGTCTGGAAACTTACAGAAACACTATAACCTGAATCAGTATAAGTAAACTCGTCAATAACTTTTGGTTTTGTAACAATCTTAAATTTATATTTACCAATGAAAAAATGATTAAACCTAAGCTTAAACTCTCCTTCAAACCTATCGCCGGGATGGCAATCACTATCATTACCTTTCACATAATATTTTCCATTACTGCCTTTTGAGATTTCAATGTAATCAAAGCAACCTTTACCGTTACCGACCCATGTTCCGACATAAATACTTTCAGGTTCAACCGGCTTTTTGCATGAATTAAGAAATAGAATCGAAATCAATACTATTGAGAATGTACGTATAGCAAAATATAATCTCTTATTCATGCCGATTGATATTTACCTACTTAAACAGATTATTATAATCCAAAATTTTTATTAAAGTATCATAACCGCGGTAGCCGTATTCCTTACGGGCGGTTTTAAATGCAAGAGCTTGTGAACTGCATTGCGATATTCTCATAGCTTCATCCTGCAAAGAAAAAACAGAAAATGGATTTAATTCAGATTTCGTTTTTACAATAAGAGCCGAATTGTCAAATGCAATTTCTGTTATTTTATTTAACCCTACCTCTTTCTCCCCATTGTCGTTTATATTTAACTCAGAAACGTTTTTTTCATTGTAAAGAGAGGCTGTTTCAAGAACATCAGTGCAATGTAAAGAATACGGATAAGTGATCGGCATTCTATAATAATCGGCAAAACCATAATACACGTAAAACTCTTTAGGTACATGAACAGAACTATTCATTGCTTCAAATTCTTTCAATTTCAACACCATTTCGTTAGTATTAAGCTTGGAGTATTTATAAGAGGAATCCATTTTTTGCAAATCTTCCATCGATTCCTCAAACTTTTTCTCGACTGTATTCCCGATATGCTTCACGGTGTTAACCACTTTGTGTACAAACAAAAAAATGGAGAACAGGAATACCAATAAAACAATGATTCCTGCAATGAGCCAGTTCCAGCGGTGGGCATGCCCTTGCGAGATCTTCACCACAAATAAAATAAAACAAATTAAAAAAGAAGCGCCCGATAATACTATGAAGGCAATGTAACCAAGGGCATGAAGGAATATATTTGTGTCTTCCATTACAATCTGTTACAGAGGGATATTCCCATGTTTCTTCTTCGGCAACTGATCCACTTTATTCTCCAACATTTTAAAGGCGCGGATTAGCTTCATGCGCGTTTCTTCCGGTTTAATCACTTCATCAATAAATCCACGCTCAGCAGCACGATAGGGATTGGCGAACATGGCTTGATATTCAGCTTCTTTCTCTTTCCATTTTGCATCTTTATCTTTTGCAGTCGAAATTTCTCCCTTAAAAATAATTTCAGCAGCTCCTTTCGCTCCCATCACGGCAATTTCCGCACTTGGCCATGCGTAATTCATGTCGGCACCAATGTGTTTACTGTTCATTACATCATAAGCGCCGCCATAAGCTTTACGGGTAATGACTGTAATACGCGGAACAGTTGCTTCGCTAAATGCATATAATAATTTTGCACCATTGGTAATAATAGCGTTCCACTCCTGGTCAGTCCCCGGTAAAAAGCCCGGCACATCTTCAAACACTAATAAAGGAATATTAAAACTATCGCAAAAACGCACGAAGCGCGCTGCTTTAGTGGATGAATTAATGTCTAAAACCCCTGCTAAAACTGCGGGCTGATTCGCAACAATACCAATACTTTTCCCTGCTAAACGCGCAAAACCCACCACAATATTTTCAGCAAAATGTTTATGCACTTCTAAAAAACTATTTTCATCAATAGTTCCTTCAATTACTTCGCGCATGTCGTAAGGCTGGTTAGCGTTATCGGGAATTATTGAATTTAATTGGGTTCTTATCTCATTACCCATTTCATAGGGAACAGAAGGCGCATCTTCCTCACAATTCTGAGGCATATAACTCAATAATTGTTTTACATGATTAATGGCTTCAATTTCATTGGCACAAGCGAAATGTGTAACACCGCTTTTTGTAGCGTGTGTCATTGCTCCACCTAATTCTTCACTGGTAACTTCTTCGTGGGTTACGGTTTTTACAACGTTTGGTCCGGTGACGAACATATAAGAAGTATTCTCAACCATTAAAATAAAATCGGTCATAGCCGGCGAATACACAGCGCCTCCTGCGCAAGGACCCATAATGGCAGATAATTGCGGGATAACGCCGCTGGAACGTACATTACGGTAAAAAATATCGGCATAACCGCCTAAAGAAACAACGCCTTCCTGAATGCGTGCTCCACCACTATCATTTAAGCCAATAACCGGTGCGCCGTTTTGCATAGCCAGATCCATTATTTTGCAGATTTTTTCGGCGTGTGTTTCCGATAAAGAACCCCCGAAAACAGTGAAATCCTGAGAGAAAATGTAAACTAATCGTCCGTTAACTGTACCATAACCGGTAACAACGCCATCCCCTAAATATTTTTCTTTTTCTAAACCAAAATCATTGCTACGGTGAGTAACTAACATCCCGATTTCTTCGAAGCTGCCTTCATCCATTAAAAAATGAATGCGTTCACGCGCCGTTAGTTTTCCTTTTTTGTGCTGCGCGTCAATACGTTTTTGTCCGCCGCCCAAAAGCGCTTCGGCTTTTTTCTCGTCAAGTGTATTTAGTTTTGAGGTCATGATTTTTAATTATGCTATAAATTTACTATAAAAATTAAAAGTGTCGGCTAAAATCCTCATTCGTTAAATTATGCCACAAAAACTCTAAAACACGAAAAATACACAAATATTTTTGAGGTTTTGTGACTTTGCGCTTTTTGGCAAATTAGCTCGTCATAAATGTTTTTCCTCTTCAAATGTAGGCGAACGTAATTCTACAGCTTGAACGGTTTTCTTTCTGAACCTTAAATTAAGGAGTTCAACGCCGAAAGAGAAAGCCATGGCAAAATAAATATAGCCTTTAGGAATCGCCAATTTTTCGATATGAACGCCTTCAATTACCAATAAAACCGCTATTAAAACGAGGAATGATAAGGCAAGGATTTTAAACGTTGGGTGTTTGTGAATAAACGCAGAAATTCTGGGTGCAAAATAAAACATCACCACCATACTAATAATAACTGCGGTCATCATAATTACAAAATTATTAGCCATACCAATAGCTGTTACAATTCCATCAATACTAAAAACCATATCAATCAAAATAATCTGAATGATGATGGACTTGAAGGTGGCGGGTTTTTTATTTTCGGCTTTTAGTTTTTCATCGGGGTCTTCACCTTCGAGTTTGTTGTGAATCTCGAGCGTGGAATTTACCAATAGAAAAAGGCCTCCCGCTAGCATAATCAGATCTTTCAATTCAACCGGATGACTGAAAACCGTAAATAAAATATGTTCACCTTTTATCAAATATCCCAATAGAAAAAGAAATAAAAGACGCATGACTATACCTGTGATCATCCAGATGAAACTCGCTTTTTTGGTTTCGTTTTTATTGAGACGGCTCAAAACAATCGATACGAAAATAACGTTATCAATACCCAATAAAATTTCCATTAAGGTTAATGGGATTAAGCTTAGCAAAGCTTCGGTTGAAAATAAATTATCCATATAAATAAATTGCGGTCTTAAATTAATAAAAAAAGCTCCACAAATGCGGAGCTTTTAGGTTTAAAAAACAGGATTAAAATTTAATGCTGAATCCTCCTGTTAAATATGAAATACCATAACCAACTTCAGCAAACAAGCCGAAGTTTTTCGCAAAATACCAACGGGCACCTGCAAAAGCCGAATAGGCAGGATAAACCAAACCTGTTGAATAACTATAAGGGTCGTTGCTGTCGGGATCGTTTGTATTGTAGTTATGAATAGAAAAACGCAATCCGACAATTACTCCTGCGTAAACCTCAGCGTTATGGGCATTTAAAACATCCCAATGATAGGCACCGCGCGCTGCAACCATATAATAGCTCCAATTATGATTGTAATAATAGGTGTTGTAGTTACCGGCTTTCCAATAGGTGTAATCGTATTTATAATATTCGCCCTGATAACCAAAATAAGCGCCAATACCTAAATAACCGGGGCCTAGTTTTTTGGGATAAGCTTGCTCATAAGTTAAACTTAAAGCGGGCGTTCGGCCGTAACGGTAACTGCCCCCAAGATAAATGGAATGATAACTTCGGCTACCAAAACCTGCACCTAGATTAATAATGTGCGTGCTTTCATTAAAGCATTTTTCGCCACCGTCATCTTTCTTTAAAAATGACCGTTTTTCTTTTTTCAGAGGGAAATTATCAGCTACGGATGGGAAACATAAAACGATTGCTGTAATTATGAGCAGTAATTTTTTCATTTTCATTAATTTTTTTATTGCTTTTTCCGTTTTTTAAAAACGGGGATTTGGTACAAAATTGGTGAATTTTTTCGATAAATTTTACATCAATTTTTTGTTCTTATTAATACTGAAAAAACAAGAAAATGTTATTAACATTTGTTAGTAAAAAATCGC
>JAHEYE010000177.1 GCA_023251695.1 Sphingobacteriaceae bacterium
GGCTTCAAAAATCACTTCAATTCGTATTTCATTTTCCTGATGAAGTTTTCCTTTCTCCCCAACAAAAGGGTCTGAGTTTTCATTCCCTTTAAAAGTGCCTGTGCCTGAAATATTAAAACTACAATTATCGTAATTGCCTATATTTCCGGCACCGGCTTCAAATAAAGCAGCACGCACTTTTTCGTGTTGCGCAACAGGAACATAAGTGACTAATTTTTTGAGTAATTGTTTTTTTGGAGAAAGAATTTTGAGATTAGTCAGCCCTAATTTCTCAGCTATTTTTGCATTTACGCCGTTTTTTACATTGTCTAAATTAGTGTGACAAGCATAAATGGCAATATTGTTCTGTATGGCTTTAATCACAACACGCTCCACATAATTGTTTCCCGTTAAACGTTTCAGTCCAACGAAAATAATAGGGTGGTGGGCAATAATTAAATTACATTTTAATTTTATGGCTTCTTCAATCACGCTTTCAATGCAATCGAGGCTCAGTAAAACACCTTTCACTTCCGCGTTTTTATCTCCCACCAATAAACCGCTGTTATCATAACTTTCCTGATAAGCAGTCGGCGCAAATTTTTCTATTTCTGAAATAACATCTTTAATAAGCATAAGCAAATAAACAAAAAAAAGGGGCTGAAAATTCAACCCCTCAAAATTTTATATTTTGGTTTTATTTTTTCCAGCTGTTAAATGTTCCGCTGCCCAAATCTTTAATAATCGCTTTAACCGCACCCGCCCAATAATTACGCATGCCAACACCTCTTGCGGCACCGGTCATTTTTTCGCAAATCAAAATCTTTTTGCTGGCAATATCGAAGAAAGTAACGTAAACATCTGCTACCTGTGCGCTTTTGTTAAAGTTTTCTACAACGAACGCTAAACCAATTCCTTCTTTCTTATCAGCGGAAGAATATTTTTTTACCATACCATCAATCGCCGACCTTTCTATTTTTCCCGGATTCAAATTCATGCATTTATCGGGATCCATTTTAGTATTTAATGAATTAATGGAAGCAATATCATAAAAAACGCTCTCTTTACTTAATGCTTTCTTAAAATCAAAATTTTGTTGTTCGGTTGCAACAAGGTTATTCCACTGTGCACACCATTTATTCTTCATATCACCACCGGTAGCAGGCATAGCACCCATGCCTTGGTCAAACTGACCAACAAATGTAGCTTTGGTAAAATCCATACCGAACCATACAATTTCTGTTGCCGAAAATACTTTCGATACATCTTGTGCTTTTAGAACAACGCTGCCGATTAAAAGCAGACTTAGCATTATTTTTTTCATTTCAAGTTTTTTTAAATTATGTCTCAAAATTATCAAATCATTGGCAAATGCAAAAAATTTAAGAAGGAATTAACTTTTTTTTGATTTGATTATCTCGAAAAAAAAGGTCATATTTAAAATTTTGAAAGAGTTTAGTAAAATACCGTTTTTACCTCTCGCATTGGTTTTTGGTTTTGTAACTTTTTTGCGGAACCGCCTCTACGATTTAGGCTTTATTAAGTCGTACAACCCCCTAAAACACACCATTTGCGTCGGAAATTTATCGGTAGGCGGAAGCGGCAAAACACCTCATGTCGAGTATTTAATTAATTTACTGAAGGCCGAATTCAGTCTGGCCACGCTTAGCAGAGGCTACAAACGAAAAACAAAGGGCTATATTATTGCAGATAGCCATAGTACAGCTGAAGATATAGGTGATGAGCCTTTGCTTTATAAAACCAAATACCCAAATCTTACCGTTTGTGTTGAAGTAAACAGGGTGAAGGGCGTAAAAAAACTGACGGTGCATGAGCCATCGCCACAGCTTATCATTTTAGATGATGCTTTTCAGCACCGCCCCATCAAATGCGGTTTAAATATTGTAGTGAGCGAATATGATAATTTGTATTACAACGATTCATTAATGCCGGTAGGCCGCTTGCGTGAAAGCAAATCGGGTATGCGCCGCGCCGATATTATTGTAGTCAGCAAAACACCCGAAAAAACAACACCTGTTGAAATACGGAATGTTTTAAAAGATATAAAACCCTTGCCGCATCAGTATGTTTTTTTCAGCTATCTTAAGTACGGTGATATTTATGCAATTAATAATCCCAACGAAAAATTGAGTACACTTAATGATTTATTCCGTTTCCGGTTAATTGTGTTTACAGGGATTGCCAATCCTGTGCCAATGATTACTTATTTAAAAGAATATTCGGCGGGTGTAAGTCATTTGCCATTCGACGACCATCACCAATATACGGTTGCGGATATTGCCAATATTCAGAAATATTACGAGACTTTTGAAGGCGGTAATAAGCTGATGGTAACAACCGAAAAAGATTTAATGCGACTGAAATTGCCCGAAATTTGGGCAATTGCGCAAAGAATGAATATTTTTGTGCTTCCTGTTGAAGTTACATTTAAAGATAAAGCAGAAGAGTTTAACGAGATAATATTAAAATATGTTAGAACAAATAGAATTTACCACCAAAAGTATACGTGAGAAAACGAAAAACTTTAGTCCTGAGGTCGGGATTATTTTAGGAACAGGACTTGGTGGCTTAGTAAAAGAAATTACAGTTGAATATGTTTTGTCGTACGAAAGCATTCCTAATTTTCCTGTTTCAACAGTTGAAGGCCACAGTGGCAAATTAATTTTCGGAAACCTTGGAGGGAAAAATGTTGTGGCTATGCAAGGTCGTTTTCATTTTTATGAGGGTTATACCATGCATCAGGTAACTTTTCCTGTTCGCGTCATGAAATCGCTTGGTGTAAAAACAATTTGCGTGAGCAATGCCGCCGGTGGAATGAATCCGGATTTTGAAGTAGGGGAGTTGATGATTATTAACGATCATATTAATTTATTTCCAACAAATCCTTTAATAGGTAAAAACATAAATGAACTGGGTCCGCGTTTCCCGGATATGAGTGAAGCCTACAATAAAAAATTAGTTGATTTGGCATTATCCATCGCAAAAGAAAAAAACATTAAAGTGAGTACGGGAGTTTATGCAGGCTTAAGCGGCCCATGTTTTGAAACACCTGCTGAATACCGTTATTTGTGGCGCATTGGTGCAGACGTTGTTGGTATGAGTACCGTTCCGGAAGTAATTGTAGCACGACATGCAGGCTTAAATGTTTTCGGTATTAGTATTGTCACCGATTTAGGTGTTGAAGGAAAAGTGTTTAATGTAACACACGAAGAAGTTCAGGCTGTTGCGAACCGGCAAGAACCGAAAATGACTTTACTGATGAAAGAATTGATTTCCAGAATTTAGACAGCTTTCTTTTTTGACTGTTTAAAATAATATACGCTTACTGATATCATTCCGAATACAAAAGGAATTCCTGCATAATCTTTGTATTGAACAAAACCAAAAAACTCGGAGCACATCCAATAAGAGTTAGCGGTAATCCAAAAACAAATAGCTAGATTAATATAAAATTCATTATAACCTTTTGATCTCATTAAAATATAAAGAGCAGTTAGTATAGTAGGAATAACCATAGTTACACCCATCCAACGCCATTCTAACATCCAGCATGTATCTTTCAAAAGCCAGAGTGGAATATGCATATTCTCCCAATATCTTGTATCGGGCAATCCCTGCCAAGTACTTTCGGATATATTCTTTTTATCTGACATATTCAGGTACAAATGAATACATTTTTTACGTTTTAAAAAAGCTTATCTTTATCCAGTCGGACAAAAATTGGAATTAAGTCTCTCTTTTTTTTAATTTATAAGACAATTTGCAAAAAGAATTAAGTCCAACTGGATTAAACCTTTATTAAAACAGAAGTCTAAATATTAGTGGCACACTTGTCGGATGAGGAAATATTAAAAATGTATAAGGAGGAAAGCTCCCGGAACATGGCCCTGCACCACCTTATCGAAAAGTATCAGCAAAAATTATACTGGCAAATCCGTAAAATCGTTATCGACCATGATGATGCCGATGACGTGATGCAAAACACATTTATTAAAGTGTGGAAAGGGCTTGAGAATTTTAAGGCAGAGTCCCAATTATTTACCTGGCTTTATAGAATTGCCACTAACGAATCGCTTACTTTTTTAAGACAGAAACAAAAACAAAACACAACTTCTTTGCATCCTATTGAATATCAATTAAGTAAGTCTTTGGAAAGTGACGTTTATTTTGTTGGGGATGATATTCAAAAGAAGCTTCAACAGGCTATTTTGACTCTTCCTGAGAAACAAAGGATAGTTTTTAATATGAGGTATTATGATGAAATGCCCTATGAAGAGATGAGTGGGGTGCTTGAAACCTCAGTCGGAGCTTTGAAAGCCTCTTATCACCATGCTGCAAAAAAGATAGAAGATTTTTTAACTGCAGATTAAACCTAAAACGAATTATAGCGTCAAACCATACGAATGAGCAAGAACGAAGAAAATAATAACCCGGATAACAAGGAAAACAACCCGTTTTCGTTGCCTGAAGGCTATTTCGGCTCATTTGGTAAAAAGATGATGTTGAAGATAGAATTGGCAGAAGAATTAAAGGAGTTTAAGATCTTATCATCAATAGATAAAAAGTTACCTTTTACTACACCTGATAATTATTTTGCTTCGGTTGAAGTTAAAACCGAACTATCAGCTTATCCAAAATTAACAGCGGTTAAAAAACAAAACGGATTTTCAACTCCTGAATTATATTTTGAAACTTCTGCACAAGCCATTAAAACAAGAATTGAAATTACAGAAGAATTAAAAGCTTACCCTGCACTTTATTCAATAACAAAAGAAAATGTCTTTACGGCGCCACAAAATTATTTTGAAGGATTAAGTCACCGCATGCGCGAAAATATTTTTGTGCCGGCTCAGGAAAGCGGTGTTACAAAAATCCTTCATCTCGTGTTTAACAAAAAAACAGCTTATGCTTTGGCCGCCATGCTGGTGATTAGTTTTGGATTGTATTTCTATAACTCCGGTGAAGAAACAGTAACGGGCGATTGTAATACATTAGCTTGTCTGCAAAAGCAGGATATTGTGAAAGGCGATTATTTAAATACGCTTGATGAAGATGCTTTAATGGAGTCGGTGAATATTGAAAAACTAAGCAAAAGCCTTCAGGAGAATTTGAAACAAACTAAAAAAGAAAACGAAACACAATCGGATAAAAAGAATAACGAAGATTATGTTTTGGAAAACGTAGATGTTAACGATATAGTAGATGAAATTTAATCTTAAATATTTACTGGTGTTGTTAGTTGCATTGTTTGCAGCCAAAGCATCCTATGCGCAGCCGGGTAAGTCGGATAAGGTGGAGGCCCTGAAGGTTTCTTTCATTACCGAAAAAATAAACTTAACTACAACGGAGGCGCAAAGTTTCTGGCCTTTATATAACGAGTACAACGATAAAATAAAATTTGCACGTAAAGCTTTCCGTCAGCAATATGCCAATGTCACCGATTTTAAATCCGATAAAGAAGCAGATGATTATTTAAATGCCGAATTAAAGCTCCGCCAAACCGAAGTGGATCTGCAAAAAGAATATTTCGATAAGTTCAAAAAAATACTTGGCTCCAAAAAAACCGGATTGCTGCGTAAAGCAGAAGAAGAATTTAAAAAAGAAGTTCTTAAAATATTTAAAGGTAACGGCAACGATTCTTAGAGTATGCACCGAAGTCAGATATTCCGTTTTGTAGTGCTGGGCCTTTGTATTGGGCTCAGTTCTTCATTTTATGGGCAGACAGATTCAACCGCCAAAAAAACAAAGAAAGTAAAAGAACCCAAACATTTTTTTGCCCACACTGTTTTTGCAGATTATTATTACAAGCCGCCGGTTGATTTAGATACTTCCAGACGCATCAGTAAGCAATTAGGCTCTTATGCTGTCGCACAAAGTTGCCTGAGTTTTTATTCCCCACTTCTTACCATTAATAAATATAACCGCGACAGCAGTGTAAATTCAAATTTCCACATGTTGTTAACGGGTACGGCTTATTATTTGCAGCCACAGTTCAAGGGCATTTCTCAGCATACACTTGCTAAATATGGTTTAGGAATAAGGGCTATTTACAACACCGGTAAAAAATCTATTTTCTTTATTGAGACAAGTCCGTTTTTGACACAAGATATAACAGCAGGGAGCAGCGATAAGGGTACTTGGCGTATGGCGGGTACATTATTGTGGAGCTATTCTCCCGGACCTAAATTCAATTTCCGGTTGGGAGCTACTAAATCTTTTTTATGGGGAAACAGAGTTTATCTTCCATTTATTGGTTTACGCTTCGGTAGGATTGACCGGTTTAATTTCAGTTTACAGTTTCCGCGTAATATAAGTCTGAACCTCCCATTAGGAAATGTTTTCCGCTTGTCGTTGTTTTCAAAGCCACAGGGCGGATTATTTAATTTCTCGAACCGTGATACAGTTTACAATGGCAATTATTATAAAAACACAAACATTTCGAACGAAAGTGTAATACATTTTGGCCGTTATGAATTGCTTACGGGTTTCAGAATGGATATTGTGCCTTGCAGATGGTTCAATTTTTATGTTTCAACGGGCTTTACCACTAAAAACGGAATTACTTTTTATTCGAACGGCTTCAACAAAAATAATAAAACACAGTACGGTGAATTTTATGCCACGGCACCAAAAAATTCTGTTTTCATTAATGCGGGAATCGTTTTCCGTATTGGCCGCACCAAATCGTATTACAATAATCAAAACATATATGAGGCTATTGATTTAAATAATTCGATAGACCCCGGCGATAACAATGTAAATCCCGGCAACGGAAACATTGTCATTCCTAAAAAGAAATTATCGAAGAGTTTAAAACCATCAGAGATTCAGGATTTGATCGATGCGAATGATTTTTGATATGTAAAATGGATGATTGATGATGTAAAATGTAAAATGTAAGATGGATGATGTAAAATGTAATTTGACTTAATCATTCTCCCTTATCCCTCATCCCTTATCCCTTATCCCTCATCCCTTATCCCTCATCCCTCATCCCTTTTCCATTATCCCTCTTCCCTCATCCCTAAAACCTAACTCCCATTCCAAATTCAATTGCTTGTCTGAATAGCCGGATGCGTGATTCTTTTATAGGAATCGTATTGAA
>JAHEYE010000178.1 GCA_023251695.1 Sphingobacteriaceae bacterium
ATCCTTCGGACTCGATTGTTCGGGCCAGTATTTACACTCTACCGAAATCTCTATGCCGTGTGTTAATGTTTTGGTCATCAGTTTAATAATCTTTTACTTCACAAATTAATGGCTTTTTTACTTTTAAAGCAAAAGAATTAACATTCTAATTATCAACCAGTTATTTTTAACTAAAATGGCTTTAAATAAAAAGGATGGCCCAATTTTATTGTATATTTGTAGCCCGATTTTTTCATGGAGAAACGGGAATAAAATTATAAACTAACCCCTCAAACAATCCATGAGTTGTTTGATACAAGTAAAATAAAATCAAAATGGCAGAAAACGCCTTAGTAGGAAATCCGGATTTCGACTGGACTTCCATCGGAAAAAAGCAAGACAATTATTCTAGTGATGAACGTACAAAACTGGATGAATTGTATGGTAAATCATTAAGTACTATTACTGATCTTCAAATTTTAGAAGGAACAGTAGTATCAAAAAACAACCGCGAAGTTGTTGTTAACATCGGTTACAAATCAGACGGAGTTGTTGCTCTATCTGAATTCCGCTATAACCCTGATTTAGCAATCGGCGATAAAGTTGAAGTATTTATCGAGACTGCTGAAGATGCTCACGGACAGTTAGTATTATCACACAAAAAAGCACGCGCTAACAAAAGCTGGGATCGCGTTAACCAGGCACTTAATACCGATGAGGTTATTAAAGGTTTCGTTAAATGCCGTACCAAAGGTGGTCTTATTGTTGATGTATTCGGTATTGAAGCATTTTTACCGGGTTCACAAATTGATGTTAAGCCTATCCGCGATTACGATATTTACGTTGGTAAAACAATGGAATTTAAAGTTGTGAAAATCAACAACGAATTCAAAAACGTAGTTGTATCTCACAAAGCTTTAATTGAAGCTGAAATTGAAAATCAAAAACGCGAAATCATTTCTAAATTAGAAAAAGGACAAGTATTAGAAGGAACTGTGAAAAACATTACTTCTTATGGTGTGTTTATTGATTTAGGCGGTGTCGACGGTTTAATTCACATTACTGATTTATCATGGGGTCGTATTAACCACCCTGAAGAAATCGTTAAGTTAGACGAGAAAATTCAAGTGGTAATTTTAGATTTTGATGATGATAAAAAACGTATCGCATTAGGTTTAAAACAACTTTCTGCTCATCCTTGGGATTCTTTAAACACCGAAATTAAAATTGGTGATAAAGTAAAAGGTAAAGTTGTTGTTATTGCCGATTACGGTGCATTTATTGAAGTTGCCCAAGGTGTTGAAGGTTTAATTCACGTTAGTGAAATGAGCTGGAGCCAGCATTTACGCAGTGCACAGGATTTCGTTAAAGTTGGACAAGAAGTTGAAGCTGTTGTTTTAACCCTTGACCGTGAAGAGCGCAAAATGAGCCTTGGCATGAAACAATTAACGCCTGATCCTTGGAATATGATCATGGAGAAATATGCAAAAGGAACCCGCCACACAGGAACTGTCCGCAACTTCACCAATTTTGGTGTTTTTGTTGAATTAGAAGAAGGTGTTGATGGCTTAGTACATATCTCTGATTTATCTTGGAGCAAAAAAATCAAACACCCTAGCGAATTCTGTAAGGTGAGTGATAAAATGGATGTGGTAGTATTGGAAATTGATGGCGAAAACCGTCGTTTATCATTAGGCCACAAACAACTTGAAGATAATCCTTGGGATGTATTCGAAACAGTATTTACAATCGATTCAGTGCATAAAGGAACAGTAATGAACGTACACGATAAAGGTGCCATTATTGGATTACCTTATGGTGTTGAAGGTTTCTGTCCTGCCCGCCACTTAGCGAAAGCTGAAGGCGGAAGCTTAAAAGCTGAAGATGTAGATGATTTTAAAGTTATCGAGTTCAGTAAAGACGCTAAGCGTATCGTTGTTTCTCATGCCCGTTTGCATGAAGAAGTGAAAGACGAAGCACGTAAAGTTGAAAAAGCCACTAAAAAGGCCGATTACGACGATGCTAAAAAAGCTGTTAAAAAGGTAAAAGACAGCCAGGAAAAAACCACTTTAGGTGATATCTCGGCTTTATCTGACCTTAAAGATAAGCTTGACGGCAAGAAGTAATTAACCGCATATAAAACACTGTTTTTCAATAAAATGGTGTTTTAAAGAAAATCAATCCGGACGAGTTTCCGGGAAGAGCAAACTAAAGACCCGCCATGGTTTTTAGTTTTTGAGGTCCCGACCCTGTTAATAACTAGGTCGGGATTTTTTTGCCCTTAAATTGACTTGCACAATAAAATGGAATACCTTTCGTTATACATTATATAAACTAAACTTATTAATGTCTAATCCCAAATCCATAGCCGATGATAAAAACATCTACTCTACCAACAACATCTTCTTTAAAAAACACCGAGACTTCTGAAACAAAAGAAGAAATTAATTTGCCTGCGTTCGCTGAACCATCAGCACTCAGCATCAACAACATTTTAAACTACTCAAAATCGCTAAAGATTTTTAAAAGCGAATTCGTAAAAGAAATTGAAGTAGTGAATAGTTAGTTCGACTACCCTCACTAACCACACCGCAGTCATGCTGACGCAAGTCAGCATCTCAAAAAAGCCCCAAACATTTGGGGTTTTTTGTTTTCCTTAATTTTGTATATTTAATTATGAGAAAATTAGCGATTATAATATTAGTCTTGTTTTCTCTTCACATTAAAAGCCAACCAATTCCAGGATGCAATCAATCTACCGTTGTTCCTGCTTACATTTTCCCTCCAAACACGACTACAACTATAACTCCAACTACATTTTTTCCAAATGATATTGCTTATTTGTGTGGACCAAATACAATAATTTATGACACGGTATCTCCACAAACCAGTTTCGTATTTGTTAATTCAGGATGTACTTATATAACAAATGGAGGTAGTTCAATTTTCTACTGTGTTTATTATGTAAAAAATAATGGTACTGTTATAATAAGACCTGATGCGTACCCAAACGTATTATCGCTTGTTGTTGAACCAACCGCAACGGTCATTAATCAAACTACTCTGACTATCTCAACTAGCACGTGTTCGAATATTGTTTTCCCGACGATAAGTTGCTTTTCTTTAATAAAAGATCAGGATTTAGGAAAAATTATTTCAATTTCGCCTAATCCTTCTTTAGGATTCATTAATATCTCAATTCATCAAAACAATTTCCAAAACCCGAAACTCGAAATAATAAATTACTTGGGCCAAACCGTTCTTAAAACCGAATTCAAAAATCAAATTGATGTATCAGAATTGGCAAGCGGATTTTATACGCTACTGATAAAAGATAATTCAGGAACCGTGCTAATTAAAAAGTTTGTGAAGGAATAAGTCCAATTGTCATCAAAGAATCATCAAAATCATAAATCCTTTCTTTTTTGATTCTATTTAGGGGGAAAATTACATGAGTTTCATTGGAGAATGTTAATTTTGTCGCATGAAGCACTTATTCCTTTTTTGCTGCCTTTTCATAACGGCAATTGGCTTTTCCCAAGAAAAACATTTTAAAAATTTAAAGCAATTAACTTACGGCGGCGATAATGCCGAAGCGTATTTTTCACCAAACGGTAAATCCGCTTCCTTTCAAAGCAACAACAAAGCATGGGGCTTACAATGCGACCAAATATTTGCTTTGGATATTGAGAAAGCTTTAAAAGATACCACATACAAACCACCAATGATCAGCACCGGCAAAGGCCGCACTACTTGCAGTTATTATATGCCCGACGGAAAACAAATTCTATATGCTTCCACACATAAAGGAAATGATTCTTGTCCGCCTACCCCTCACATAAAAGGCAAATACTTATGGGCAGTATATAAGGACTTTGATATTTATGTTGCCGATGCAAAAGCAAAAATTGTAAAACAATTAACGGATGCTTCCGGTTATGATGCTGAAGCTACCATTTCTCCCAAAGGCGATAAAATTGTTTTCACCAGTATAAGAAGTGGTGATTTGGAATTATGGACCATGGATATCGACGGGAAAAACCAAAAACAAATTACCAATGGTTTAGGTTATGACGGCGGTGCATTTTTCTCTCCCGATGGAAAACGTTTGGTGTTCCGCGCAAGCCGGCCAAAAACAGAAGAAGAAATAAAAGAATACAAAGAATTACTATCACAAAATTTAGTTGCGCCTACCAATATGGAAATTTATACCTGTAAGGTAGATGGAAGCGATTTAAAACAAATTACTACTTTAGGGAAAGCAAACTGGGCTCCGTACTTTTTACCCGGAGGGAAGAAAATTATTTTTTCTAGTAACCATCATAGTCAAAAAGGATACGATTTTCAGTTGTTTACAGTAAATGATGATGGAACAGGATTAGAACAAATTACCAACGAAAGCGTTTTTAATGCGTTCCCAATGTTTTCGCCTGATGGAAAGAAATTAATTTTTTCTTCCAACAGAAATAATCACGGAACAAGAGATACTAATTTGTTTATAGCGGATTGGATCGATTAAAAATTATGTATTTCGAGTTTGGGGTTTCGGGTTGGTCCCCCTATTAAATAAATTCGTTTTTATGAAGAAGAATAACCCGAAACACTAAACCCGAAATAATCGGGAAGCATATAAAAAAAGAAATTTTATTATTAAAGAAGAAGTCATATTAGTAAACGAAGCCGATGAAGCTATTGGTGTGATGGAAAAAATGGAGGCTCATGAAAAGGGTTTGCTCCACCGTGCTTTTTCTGTTTTTATTTTTAATGATAAAGGCGAAATGCTTTTACAACAGCGCGCTTTAAACAAATACCATAGTGGGGGTTTATGGACCAACGCCTGTTGTAGTCACCCCCGCCCCAATGAAGTCACCTTAGAAGCCGCCAAACGCCGCTTATTTGAGGAAATGGGAATAAAAACCGAACTTGAATTCAGCACTTCCTTTACTTATAAAACAGTGTTTGAAAACGGATTAACAGAACACGAATTTGACCACATTTTTATTGGTAAATTTAATGCTGACCCAAAAATAAATCCTGATGAAGTCAACAGTTTCTGCTGGAAGTCGGTTGAGGGCACAAAAAACTCAGTAAAAACTATGCCCGATATTTATACCTCCTGGTTTAAAATAGCCCTCGATAAGGTATTTTAAGACCGTTATTCACAGCCTCAAAGGCTTAAATGCGAATATCTTAATATGAATTTAGTTTTGACAATTCTTTAAAAATACTATATTTGTTAAGTAATACATTTAAGAATAATAAAACATGAAACGCGTATCCATTGCTCTCCTTTTTATTATAGCCATAGGTTTAACTTATGTGTCTATTACCCCCTATAACAGTTCGCTGTTGTTATTAGCAGTTCCTTTGGTTTTGCTATTTATTGGTTTAATCATGGCTTTCTTTTTAAGTCAGTGGCAATCGGGTGAAAGTTTTAAAGAGCGTTTCAAAAATGCATTGAATACAGGGCTTATTCTTTCAGCCGGCTTTTACATTTTGGGGTATTTATTCGTTATTGTTGAATCATTAATCTGCTGTTAATATGGGATCAGTTATGAAAATAGTTTCGTTTATTGCAATTGCATTTTTTTGTATCATCACTTTCTTTATTGGAGGTTTCCCTTTAAGCGAAGGTTACAACCCTGTAAAACCGGGAGCTGATACTAAATTTAATGAAACATATACAGAAGATAATTTCAATAAGATTACTATTGGTATGGATACCAACGAAGTAATTAAATTAATGGGCGCTCCTATGGGGAAATTACCAAATCACGCTTCATTCAAACCCTTATGGTATTATTCATTAAATAAAGAAGGTAAAACTTTGGATTTTGCATGGTTAAAACGGGCCATTGTTATCGGGCGTAATGGTAAAGTACGCGAGGTGCAGAAATCGGTTAAATACGAATAGTCCGACAAAGCTTATTAAACAGTCATTATAAAATTAAAGCCTCCAATTTATGAGGCTTTTTTATTTTCGGTTCGTGAGTTTAATTTTTTCGCGAGGAACTCCCAATTTCGTAAGATACATCGCAACATGCTCTTTGGTAATTGAAGTGTGTTTATTTTCGGCCAGATCTTCTTTTGCATCACCAAAATGTTCGCGGACATTTATCAGCATAATATTTTCTACCCGATTACTATCCAGATAAATTTTAATCAGCTGTTTATCGTAATCCAACACATCATCACCATCGTTATTGTAGCGGACAAATATGCTATCCGTTTTAAGGGGTTCCTTTTTATTAAAACTTATTATAATATATCTGTCCTCACCAAGGGTCTTGAACCTGTACTTTAAAGTGTCTCTTTTAACTGTTGTTTCATTAGAATCACTTTCATAATTATTTTCAGGAACAACAATTCCTTTTTTCCGTAATCTTTTGTTTTTGGCGCGCTGGCGTTTCTTCTTTCGTAAAGATGCTTTTGCCTTTCTTTGCTTTTTCATTCCGACAGTATCAAACTTGGGCAATTTTAATTCCGCGGCGATACAGCTCCAGCGGAAACAGATAAATGGGAATTTATCGTGAATCGCACAAGAAACAAAAATGAGAATTGAGAGAAGGAATATTACTATTTTTCTTACCAATTTAATTCGAGAGCTGGGTTTTGTGCAATGACTTTGGGCGGCTCAGTTCCGTTATAACTGATAATTAAAGTATTAATTCCGGGTACAATTAAACCTTGTTCTGCTTTAAATACGCCAAAATCGAAAGAAAGTTGCAGGATGATAAAACGGAATTTATGGTGGTTAAGTTTTTTATTGCTGATGATACTTGTCCTCTCCTCCCTACTCACTTCATCAATGAACATTATTTTAGGCTTTATTTTATACTGAAGATAATAATCAATGGCGATAAGTTCTTTCAATACTTTATCATCCGGATAATTATTTCCGGCAAAATCATAGAGAATTTCGTAAATATCATTAAGAGCGTATTTATGATATTCACGTTTGGTTCCGAAGTAAGTCCCTAAGCCTTCCAGAAATTCGAAAATACTATATTTAGCAGTAACGTACTTCAAGGTATTTACAGCCCGCGGTTTATTCCAATAAATTTCAAGGGCGTGTTCCAGTTTTATGATTCTTGCTAATTCTTCTTCAGATAAATAATTGCT
>JAHEYE010000179.1 GCA_023251695.1 Sphingobacteriaceae bacterium
ATGAGATTGTAATTTTTTAAAACTTGGTAATCGTATTTTATATTCTGCCCGATTAAAATTTTTGACTCATCCTCAAAAATAGTGCGTAATTTTTCTATGATTGCCTGTGCTTTTTCTTTTTCAGCCGGAATCGGAACATAATATGCCTCAAAAGGCTTTACTGCGAACGATAAACCAACTAATTCTGCTTCTAATGTATCGAGGCCGGTTGTTTCCGAATCATAACAATATTCTTTAGCTGATTTTAAAACTGAAATTAAATTATTTAATTTTTTATCGTCATCCACCAAAATATAGTTGTGTTCAACATCGGCAATGGTTTTATAATTTGTTTCAGGTTCTCCGTCTTCTGTTTGGGTTGCGGTTGATCCTCCTCCAAAAAAATCAGCGGTGCTGAATAAATCGCCTTGCCCTGCAGATGCTTTTGCTTTGTAAGATATGTTTTCTGCTGATACAACTTCGCTTGTTAATTTTTCTGTCCCACCAATATCTTCTCCGAGTAAATTTTGTGCAAGGCGACGGAACTCTAATTCTTTAAACAGATCACGTAAGGCATCCTTATTAAGATCTTTACGTATTAATTTATCAGCTTCAAATTCGATCGGACAATCCAGAATAATTGTCGCCAACCATTTTGATTGCAGTGCGAGTTCTTTGTTGTTCTCAACTTTTTCTTTTAGTTTACCTTTTAATTTATCGGTGTTCTCGTATAATTTCTCAATGCAGCCAAATTCTTTTATTAATTTAATGGCAGTTACTTCACCCACGCCGGGAATACCGGGAATGTTATCGGCGGAATCACCCATTAAACCTAAAATATCAATGAGTTCACCAACATTGCGGATATCCCACCTTTTACAAATTTCTTCAACCCCCAAAATTTCTGCACCATTGCCTAAACGTGCGGGTTTGTACATAAAAGTGTTAGCATCCACTAACTGTCCGTAATCTTTATCGGGTGTCATCATATAAGTGGTATATCCCAATCCTTCTGCTTTTCTTGCTAAGGTGCCTATCAAGTCATCCGCTTCATAACCCGGAACCCCGATAGTTTGAATGTTGAAGCCATGAATTAAATCAATGATAAGGGGAATACTTTTACGCAAATCCTCCGGCATTTCTTCACGATTGGCTTTGTAGGCTTCAAATTGCGTGTGACGTTCTGTTGGTGCATCGGTGTCAAACACAACGGCAATGTGTGTTGGTTTTTCTTTATTTAAAATTTCGAGAAGTGTATTGGTAAAACCGAAAATGGCGGAAGTATTGAATCCTTTTGAATTAATACGCGGATTATTGCTGAATGCAAAATACGCGCGGTAAATCAAAGCGAAGGCATCGAGTAAAAATAATTTTTTGTCGGTCTCTTTTGTCAACATAGTCTATCGGTCTTCTCCTTTAATGGTTAGGGCTAGTAAAGAAAATGAATTTATTCCGCCTTAAAAAGAGGTGTTAGTAAATAGCCAAAAATGTTCAAATGAGAGGGAGGAATCACTCTTCGTTATAAATTACCTCCATCAGGGTTTGTCCAACCGCTTTTATGGTTTTTTTGTCAATGGTATTGATATCATCTGTTGTGGTATGATGATGCTCGAAGAACTCATTTTTCAAATAATTGTAATGCAAAATATCTACGGCAGGAATTCCGGCAATTTTATTAATAGCGATATGGTCATCTGTCATCTCGGCCGATTCTTCATAAACAAAATAGTTAGAGTAACCCAATTTGTCGGCGGCATTCCATATTTTATTCACTACATCATTGGCATGAAAAACAGATGCCCCTTCGCGCGGAAAAACGGCATCTTTGGCTCCAACCATATCTAATAGAACCGCATATTTCGCTTTATAGCCAAGTTTATGCTTATTGTTCGACCAGTACACAGCTCCCAAACACCAGCTGTTTGGATCGCCATTATCACCGTAATCTTCAAGGTCAAATAAAATAATATCAATACCAACAGCAGGTTGTTTTTCTTTTAACAGACGGGCAATTTCCATTAACACACCAACGCCGCTGGCACCATCGTTAACACCCGGACAAGGTTTTGTTCGGTTAGCAGGAATGGGATCTTTATCCGCAAATGGTCGGCTGTCGTAATGTGCGCTTAATAAAATTCTTGTTTTAGCTTGCGGATTAAATGATGCAATTACGTTGTCAATGCGCCATTGTTTCCCATCGAAAGTAGTAGTTGTACCGCCCATGACTTTTGCATCAGCACCCAGATTTTTAAAATATTTTTCGAAATAAGCAACTGCTTTGTCATGCGATTTACTTCCCGGTACGCGCGGACCCATATCTGCCTGAAACTTTATGTAAGCGAAAGCTGAATCAGCATTAAAATCAGGAGGAACAACATGTGCTTTTTCAACAACGGTGTTTGTTTTTACAGATTCGCCTGAAGTTGTATTTTCAACAACGGGTTTTTCAGGTCCGCATGAAACTAAAACCGCGGCTGTTGCAAATAAAAATAATTTCGTTTTTATATTCATTGTTAAATCGACCAAGTTGCTCCGTCTTTACTGTCCTTTACCTGTATTCCGGCTTCTGTTAATTTATTTCTTATTTCATCGGAGGTTGCAAAATCTTTATTTGCTTTTACTTTTGCGCGTAGATCCAAAACCAACTGCATAACTTTTTCGAGCGCCTGATTTGCTTTTCCGTTATCTTCTTCGGCTTTTAATCCCATCACATCAAACACAAAATGTTTGTAAATACGTTTTAAAATATCAATATCGTTTTGGGTTAAAGTAATGCGTTTATCATTGGCGGAATTAATAATGCCGATAGCTTCAAACAAATTCGCAATAAGAACGGGTGTATTAAAATCATCATCCATCGCCTCGTAACATTTCTTTTCGAGCGCAGAAATGTTTTCTTTTGATGATGAAGAAGCGATTAACGATTGTAATGTTTTATAGCTTTCCATTAAACGGTTGTAGGCTTTTTCGGAACCTTGCAATGCCTCGTCGCTGAAATCAAGTGTACTTCTGTAATGGGTTTGCATCATAAAGAAACGGACACACATCGGATCATAACCTTTGCTTAATAATTTATGATCGCCTCCAAATAATTCCATTGGTAAAAAACTATTGCCCGAGCTTTTGCTCATACGCGCGCCGCCAACGGTAAGCATATTCGTGTGCAGCCAATAAGTGGAAGGGCTCTTTCCGCAATAAGCGATACTTTGGGCAATTTCATTGGTATGATGCGTGGCTTGCAAATCCATTCCACCACCGTGAATATCAAAACGCTCTCCTAAATATTTTGTACTCATAGCCGAACATTCAATGTGCCAGCCGGGAAATCCCATCCCCCACGGACTAGGCCATTGCATTAAATGCTCAGGCTTTGCTTTTATCCAAAGTGCGAAATCCAATCTTCCTTTTTTCTCGTCTTGTCCGTCGAGTTCGCGTGTGTTTTCCAACAAATCATCTAATTTCCGATTCGTCAACTCGCCGTAGTTATTTGCTTTCGCGTATTTTTCAACATCAAAATAAACGCTGCCATTAATTTCGTAGGCGAATTTGTTTTCAATTATCTTTTTTGTGATTTCCTGCTGTTCGATGATATGCCCGGTAGCTGTTGGTTCAATATTTGGAGATAAGGTATTGAACAAGGCCATCACTTCCCTGAAACCAACGGTGTACTTTTGTACAATCTCCATGGGTTCTACCTGAAGTACTTTAGCTTTCTTTGCAAATTTATCATCACCTTCATCGCGGTCACCTTCTAAGTGCCCTGCATCGGTTATATTGCGCACGTAACGCACTTTGTAGCCCAAATGAAGTAAATACCGGTAAATAATATCGAACGACATAAACGTACGGCAATTACCCAAATGCACGTCGCTATAAACGGTTGGTCCACAAACATACATGCCTACTAAATGAGGGTTCAGCGGCGTAAATTTTTCTTTTTTACGCGTGAGGGTATTGTATAAATGCAAATTGTGCTCCATAGCGATACCAAAGAAAGGAATAAATAAAGACAAAAAAAAGACGGCATTGCCGTCTTTAGATAATATTATGAGTTATAAAAAATTACTTTTCGATTTCAGTATCTCCGGCATAAGAACCGTTTTTATAAACCGAGATACGCTCAAGAATACCATTATCGTTATAGATATAAGCTTTGCCATCCATTAAACGACTATCTTTAAAGACACCGTCTTTGGTAACCTGTTTATTTTTGTTGTAGAGGATGTATTTACCGTTTAAAACCATAGGTCCTTTTACATCAGCAGGTTTTTCGTCTTTTTCTACAATAGGAGCAGGAGCGGATTTGTCTTCTTTCTTAGCGATTTTATCTTTGTTTTCGTAATTTTTGATTGACCCCGGATCAACGTTTCCATTGTTGTAAGTTTTTTCCGCTTTTAATTTCCCGTCCTCATAAAATTCTTTGATAGTTCCTGATTCTTTGCCTTCTTTAAAATTACCTTGAACGGCAACTTGTCCGTTCTCGTATTTATAAGTCTGTTGACCATCACGTTTTCCGCCTTCATTAAATTTAAACTGATGCTGTACTTCTCCGTTCTCATAATATTGTTTCATCTCACCAACCCAACGGTTATTTTTCCATGTTCCTTCTTCCTGAACTTTTCCGTTTTCGTGAAACATGATGGCGTATCCATCCGGACGACCGTTAGTGTAAGTCACTTTATTTTTAGTCTGGCCATTGCAATAGTACATGATCCAGATATCTGTTTTACGGTTTTCGCGGTATTTTCCTTCTTCAACTTTTTGCTCAGGTTTATAACAGTCGCCTTCTTTTTCTTTTCCAAAAACAATCCATTTACCTTGTTTTTTTCCTGTGGCATCAACCCAATTAGTTGTGTCCTTCCCTTTAATGATGGGCTGCGCTTGTGCGTTTAATAACGTACCTGCAAAAAACAACAAGGTTATTAGGATGTGCTTCATTATACCAAATGTAGTAAATACACCCTTACGATACAACTCAGAAAGGGTAAAAAATCACACATTTAATTAACTTAAAATCAACACTTTGATTAAAAGAAAAAAAGACGAGTTTCGTCGTCTTTTTTTCTAAATTTATCTATAAAATTTTAATTTTCTATTTGAGTATCTCCCACGTAAACACCGTTTTTATATACCGCTATACGGCTTAAAATGCCATTATCGTCGTATATATAGGCTTTACCATCCATTAAACGGTTGTCTCTGAAAACGCCGTCTTTGGTGATTTGTTTATTCTTATTGT
Organism: Sphingobacteriaceae bacterium; assembly: GCA_023251695.1. GTDB lineage: Bacteria > Bacteroidota > Bacteroidia > B-17B0 > Aurantibacillaceae > JAHEYG01. Next base: position 5,219 of record JAHEYE010000179.1, read on the forward strand.
AGAGAGTTGCCTGTCCGTTAAGAATCATTGGCCCCTTTGGAGCTACAGCTTCGTTAGGTTTTTCATCTTTTGTAACAGTCACTTTCGGAGCGTTATCGGCAGGCTCATCTGATTTTTTAACCAATGGTTTTTTAGGCTGGAATTCTTTAATTGAATTTACATCCACAGATCCGTCGGCAAAATTTTTCTCCGCTTTAGCGTCGCCATTTTCGTAATATTCTTTGATCACTCCGTTTTCTTTTCCATTTACAAAACTTCCTTCAACAGCAACTTGCCCGTTTTCGTAAAAATATTTTTGGTTTCCGTCGCGCTTACCGTTTTGATTAAAAACGAATTCGTGCTGAACCTGCCCGTTCTCGTGATACAATTTATAGTTACCTACCCAGCGATTAGCTTTCCAGTTTCCTTCTTCCGAAATTTTTCCGTTTTCGTGATACATGATTGCGTAACCATCCGGACGACCGTTAACAAAAGTTAACTTATTTTTCATATTACTATTGCAGTAATACTCAATCCAAATACCGGTTTTGCGGTTATCCGAGTATTTTCCTTCTTCAACTTTTTGTTCGGGCTGATAACAGGTTCCTGGCTTCATCTTACCTGTGATAACCCATTTACCTTGCTTTTTACCCTGTGCGTCAACGAGATTAAAAGTATCTTTCCCAACAACATAGTAATCCTGTGATTGAGCAAAAGCAACCGTATATAAAAACAGAATTATTAAAGTAAATTTTTTCATTCTATAATCAAATATAGTGATTTAAGTTTTCAGCGTTTTTGCTTTTAGCTTAATGGTATCTTTTATTCGATAAACCCGTTATAAAAAGACACACCTATTTGTACGTCTTACCACCAAATATAGTTACATTATTTGGTTACTAAATGTGTTAAGTTTTTTAACATGTTTTCCACTAAAAGTGGCAGGTTGTAATGAGCCTTCCATCCCCATTCGGTAAGGGCAGTAGTGTCGTCGATGCTTGCTGGCCAGCTATTTGCGATATTTTGACGAAAATCGGGTTTATAGGTAATCTCAAAGTTAGGGATATGTCTTTTTATCTCGGCCGCTATTTCTTTAGGGGTAAAACTTAAGCCTGATAAATTATAAGCTGTACGGGTCTTAATTTTTCCGGCAGGGGCCTGCATTAATTCTAAAGTTGCTCTTATGGCGTCTTCCATATGCATCATAGGTAGAGCCGTATTTTCTGTTAAAAAGCACTCGTATTTCTGATGTTTTAAAGCTTCATAAAATATATGAACGGCATAATCAGTAGTACCGCCTCCCGGGGCCGATTTCCATCCTATTAAGCCTGGATATCTGATGCTTCGTACGTCCACCCCATACTTATTAAAATACCAATTACACCATCCTTCACCCGCTTGTTTGCTGATGCCATAAACCGTGGAAGGTTCCATAACAGTTTGCTGGGGGGTATTTATGCGTGGTGTAGTAGGACCAAATACTGCAATTGAGCTTGGCCAGTACACTTTATCAATATGCTTTTCTTTAGCTAAATCGAGCACATTAAATAATCCCTCCATGTTTAATTTCCATGCCAGGGAAGGATTTTGTTCGCCTGTAGCCGATAGTAAAGCGGCCAATAAATAAACCTGTTTTATCCGGTGTTTTTTCACAAGGTCGAACAAGGCCGTTTTATCTAAAATATCTAATTTTTCAAATGGATTTTTAGGTAAAGCAGGAATTGGCTTTAGATCTGCCACAATCACATTATTATCGCCGTAAATTTTACTGAGTTCATTGGCGAGTTCAATGCCAATTTGCCCCCCTGCTCCTATAATTAATATGGTATCGTCTTTC
>JAHEYE010000180.1 GCA_023251695.1 Sphingobacteriaceae bacterium
GGTTGATGAACGTGTAATGATCGTGCCTGGAACCGATGGACAAAAAATGAGTAAGTCGTATAATAATTTTATTAACATTTTTCTTCTGGAAAAAGATTTAAAGAAAGTGGTGATGGGAATTATTACCGATAGCACACCGTTGGAATCTCCAAAAAACCCTGACACTTGCAACGCTTTCAAACTTTATCAATTATTAGCAAGCAAGGAACAAACCGAAGCCATGTGCCAGAATTATTTAAAAGGTAATTATGGCTATGGTCATGCTAAAACCGAACTGTTTGAATTGATAATGACTAAATATGCTGAACAAAGAAAAACATTTACCGAATTAATGAATCATCCAACAAAGCTGGAAGAGGAATTAAGTATTGGTGAGGCGAAAGCTAAAAAAATGGCGCAGCAAAAATTATCAGACATCCGGAAAGCTTTGGGTTACGCCTGATTCAGGATTCTTCACTTCTCTTTCTAAAAAATTTCTCGGAAATAAACGCAGTCGCTGCAAGTATAATCAGAACATCTACCTGAAACAAATAACGTATCTCAACTTGACGCAACAAGGCGGTTACTAAAAAATATATTGAACAAAAGAAAATAAGGCTTAGCTTAAAATAATCTTTTTTCCAATAAACGACGCAGGCAAATAATCCTGTAAAAATCAAAAAGCATCTAAGGCCCATGAAAATCCTGAATGGAATTTCGGGTGCCATGTTCTTATAGGTTAAACTTGTTTTGAAAAATGCCTTTTTTAAATTACATACCGGAACTTTAATGTAATAATTGAAAGGATGATTGGTTTTATAACTTTTCTTGAGAATATTAAAACTGCGCGTTATTAATCTGTCGTAACAACCATAACATTTTCCTTTTACACCCGCATCACGCTGCCACTCCACAAAGCTTGTACCGCATTTACGTGCGAGTTGAATTGTATTTATAGCTAATTGTTTTTCGGTTTCAGTTTCAAAAACTTCATCAGGAAAAATTATTTCGCTGTCGAGTTTGTAAGCATAAGCTAAATAGTCATCAGGCTGATCGTTATGCCAGGCGTACAACCAATACATGTAACCCAACATATCGCGCTGATAATCGGCATAACCGGCTGATAAAGGTTTTATCAATATCAACCTTTCCGATTTCATATAATTTCTGACAGGCCACGGTAAATAAAGAACGAGCATAAATAAAAACATTCCCAAATATTTTGAAAATGATAATTGATGATTGCGCCACAAATAGAAAACTGAAAGCGGAATTAAAATCAATAAAATTTCACGGATATAAAATCCAAGAATGAGAAAAAATCCGAGCGTAAGACAATTTTTGAGATTGTTTTCAAAATAAATTAATTTGTGAAGAACTAAAATAATAAGAAATAATGAAAGGTACTCCGTGTCTGTTTTTACAACAAAATAAAGGGTAAGCGGGAAAAAAGCATAAACGAAACTTACAATTAATGCGGTTCTATCTGAAAAAAGTTTCAGGAAAATTTTATAAACCAGATACGTTGCAATTACATCAAGAATAATCTGAAACAAAGCTAAACCAATATAAGCCTTTGCTTCTCCCAATAATAAATAAAAAATTCCCCAGGCAAATATAACCACCGGTAACCTTCCATAGGAGGCATCAATAAATCTTTGGTCGTGTGTATAGGTGCCGTTATTAACGAGATTAATGAAAGTGTTGGTGTATGAATGAGAATCCTGAGTGGCTAAGGTCCAATGCTCAAAAACGCCAGGACCAATAACAAAGAGATATAATAATTTAAAAATAAATCCTGCTGCCAGAATAATAAGCAATGGTTTATTATTAATTATTTTACTCAAATTTCCGGAAACTTAAATAGAGAGCAATTAAACAATGCTGCTTAAACTATCGAATTGCATTTTACTTAATTTGTAATACAATCCGTTTTCGTTCTTTATCAATTCTTTGTGGGTGCCCGATTCGGTGACTTCTCCTTTATGCAACACAACAATTTTATCGGCGTTCTTGATAGTTGATAAACGATGCGCGATGACAATGGATGTTCTTCCGACCATTAACTTATCCAAAGCCTCCTGAACTAAACGTTCACTTTCGCTATCCAGACTACTGGTTGCTTCATCTAAAATTAAAATACTCGGGTTTTTTAATACTGCTCTCGCAATGGCAACACGCTGACGTTGTCCGCCTGATAACTGAATGCCTCTATCCCCTACTATCGTTTCAAATTTTTCAGGGAAACTTTCGATAAATTCCAGTGCATTTGCTTTACGTGCCGCTTCAATAATTTCTTCTGTTGTTGCACTTGGCTTTCCGTATAAAATATTTTCGCGTATGGTTCCGCCGAATAATAAAACATCCTGGGGTACAATAGCCATTTGCTCGCGTAGTTCGGTTAAATCGTAATCGTTTGCCTTTTTTCCATCAATGGTAAACTCACCATTTCCGATTTCATAAAACCTTAGAACTAAAGAAGCAATGGTTGATTTTCCGCTGCCGCTGCTTCCAACTAAAGCTAAGGTCTCACCTGAATTAATTGTGAATGAAACTTTTTTCAGTACTTCAAAGTCAGTGCGCGTTGGATAAGTAAACTGTACGTTCTTAAATTCAATATCTCCTTTAAGTCTTTTAATGTTTGTAGTTTGCGCTTGTAAATTAATTTTTTCGTGTTCACCATTGATGATATCGAAAACGCGGTCAGTTGCTCCTAAAGCGCGCTGAATAGAAGCAATTTGTTCCGGCAATCCCCCGAGTGAACCGGCTACGAAAAGCGACAACATCAAAAACTGACCGAACTGCTCCGGGGTAATTATTTTATCGATCTTCAGCTCCGTCATTTTATAAAGAATAAAAAATATGGCGCCGAAGATGACAGTCATAACAAAGGTGAAGAATATGCCGCGCAATACACCAAACCTGATTCCGAATTTTCTGATCTCCTCTGTGTTTTTAGAATACCTTGAAATCTCGAAGCATTCATTGGTAAAAGATTTTACGCTGCTAATGCCCATTAAAGCTTCATTCACAATCACGTTGGAATGTGCGATTTTGTCTTGAAGGTCTTTTGAATACTTTCTTATTTTTCTGGAATAAAGAATAGCAACGATTATTATTGGAGGAATAATAAACACAAACCATTGTGCAATCGCCCACTTTACTTTTACAATTATCACTATGAATCCACCGATCCCAACAATACTTTGACGAATAACCTCAGCAATATTAATTGTAAACGCTTCCTGAATTACATTTACATCTGTTGCAATCCTGCTTGATAATTCTGCAGTTTGATTTTTTGAGAAAAAACTCATTGGCATCTGCACCATTTTCGAAAAAGCGTCAGTACGCAATCCTTTGAGAATACTTTCAGTAACAACACCAAACATATAAACCCTTCCGAAAGAAAAAATACCTTGCGCAACAAGTAAAGCTAAAAGTGTTAAACCAATTTCCTTAAGATGGCCTTTTAAGATATCTTTCGGTGTTGTATCGTCTCCGAAAATTCCGAGTAATTTTCCGGCAACCATTGGGAAATAAAGTCCGACAGCGGCGCTTAATCCCAGGCAAGTCATCCCCAAAACAAATTTCCATTTCTGACGGCCCAGGTAATCGAATAATCTGAATGATCTTTTAAAATTATCAGCGCTGAGTTTTGCTTTCGGCAATTCCCGTTTATCGTGACCACTCATGCTTCCGCCCTTAAGTTCTTTATTTGGGCCGGGACCTTTTGCCATATTAATAATTTTGGAGGTTAAAGGTACTCGTTTTTATGGGGTAAAGTCTTAAATTTGATGTTTTTATAGCCCTTTTTAACGAAAAAAGGACCTATAATTTGCTGAATGCCAAAAAGTATCTATATTTGCAGTCCATTTTAAAAACGAACAATTTTAATATAATATACAATGAAACGGACTTTCCAACCATCGCAACGCAAGAGAAGAAACAAGCACGGTTTCCGTGAGCGTATGTCAACTGCCAATGGTCGCAGGGTGGTAGCTTCACGTCGTAAAAGAGGTCGTAAAAAATTAACAGTATCGAGCGAAAAACTGCACAAACGTCAGTAATTCGCCATTTAGTTTATAGGTTTAAAGCCCGGATGTCAGTCCGGGCTTTGTTTTTTTATAAAGGCACGGATTTTGCCGGATAGTTTCCAAACCAATATCCATGAAAAAAATTATACTTATTGCTTTTACATTTTTATGCTTTGGAATTATGAAAGCACATATTGTAAAAAAAACACATCCATGTTTCACCCAAAAAACATTTACAGTTTGTGAAATAAATCATTTGAAAAATTATGAAGTTGCCTTTAAGTTTTTTCCGGAAAAAATATTTGTTTACGGTCCGGCACCAAAAGCGATTTCGTTTCAGAATAAATTAGCAATAGAAAATAAGAACAATATTCTGTGCCTTCGACAAGCTCAGGCACCAAATTCCAATCGGTGGTTGAGCTTGTAGAAATTACCGGTTAAAAATTAATACCCCAAAATCTTCAACATCGATTTATAACTCTGTTCTTTTGCAAACAAGCGGGTTGTAATTGTTCCGTCATCTTCCCTGTCGATGAGAACATGTTTTGGAGCGGGGATTAAACAATGTTGGGTACCGCCGTATCCGCTGAGTGCTTCCTGATAAGCACCGGTATGAAAAAATCCAACGTATAATGGTTTCTTATCTGTTTTATCAATGCGTGGTAAAAAAACCTGATTGGTATGCGCTTCACTATTGTAATAATCCATGCTATCGCAGGTTAGTCCGCCTAAACTTACTGGCACGTAAGGTTTATCCCAATCGTTAATGGCAAGTAAAATAAAACGCTGATTTATCCCCCAGGTATCGGGTAATGTTGTGATGAAAGAACTATCAATCATATACCAACGCTCACGGTCATTTTGCATCTTCTGATCAACAACCGAATACAATGTTGCACCGCTCTCGCCTACAGTGTAAGAACCGAACTCAGTGAAAATATTAGGTTCATCAATCTCATTTTGTATACAAAAAGCTTTTATCTGCGAAACGATCTCTTCAATCATATATTCGTAACTGTACTCAAAACCAAGTGATGTGCGGATAGGCATTCCCCCTCCGATATTAAGTGAATCGAGGCTCGGGCATATCTTCTTTAATTCCAGGTAAATGCTAAGGCACTTATTTAGCTCTGTCCAATAGTAAATAGTATCCTTAATACCGTTATTAATGAAGAAATGTAAGAGCTTTAGTTCGAACTTCGGATTGCTTTGTATCTTCTCTTTATACAGGGTCATGATATCACTGTAGCGAACGCCGAGTCGTGAAGAATAGAAGGCAAAAGAAGGTTCTTCTTCGGTACTGATTCTTATTCCGAGTTTACATTTTTCTGCCTTAACATGTTTCGTATAATAATTGATTTCTTCGAGGTGATCGAGCACCGGTATAACATTAAAATTCTCGTTAATTAATTCGGCGATGTACTGTTTGTACAGTGTACGTTTATACCCGTTACAAATAATATATGTATCTTTACTAAGCCTCTTTTTTTTGAATTGCTCTTTGATAATCTGGATGTCGTAGGCCGAAGAAGTTTCGAGATGTACCTCGTTTTTAAGCACTTCGTCTAACACAAACGAAAAGTGCGAACTTTTGGTGCAATAGCAGTAAATGTACTTGCCTTTATAGTCGGCTTTAGCCATTGCAACATTAAAAAGGCGCTTGGCTTTCTGTATTTGTGAGCCTATTTTTGGTAAATAAGTGATTTTCAATGGAGTACCATATTGCTTGATTATGTCCATTAAAGATATATCATTGAAATACAGCTCATTATCAACGACATTAAATCCTTCCTGAGGGAAGTTAAAGGTCTGATTTATAAGATCATTATACCGATTATCCATTTTTTTATCAAAGTAAGTGAGTTACTTAAGCAAAAGCAGGCAAAAGTAAGTAATTTACCTTAAAGTATAACACCGAATCTATAGTATATGAAGCCCATGATTAAGCCTATAAAGATAGTTGAAGTGAAGAGTGAAATTGGTGCCGGAACCAGGGGCGCAAGTATGGGTATTGATGCCATTAAAATTGCGGCTCTCGATTTTGGTAGTCCGTTTTTCAGACGTTTTAAATCAGTTGAAATTCCCAGCGAAAATCATTTGTTATTGGAACCTGTTGTTCACGATTACGCAAAACGGATTAAAGGCATTTATAACCTGAACGAACGTTTAGCAAAAGAGATTGCCAAAATATTAGGGAAGGACGAGATTCCAATTGTATTAGCAGGCGACCACAGTTCTGCATTAGGAACTATTTCCGGAATTAAAATGGCCTACCCTGATAAACGCGTTGGTGTAATCTGGATCGATGCGCATGCCGATTTACATTCGCCTTATACAACTCCCAGCGGTAACATGCACGGTATGCCCATCGCTTGTATTTTGGGGGAAGACAATATCGACCGCCAACAAAATAAACCTGATGACGAAACGATTGAATATTGGGAAAAATTAAAGTCACTCGGTGGTATGGCGCCAAAAGTTCAGCCGAACGATTTAGTTTATATCGCTCTGCGTGATTATGAGCCTCAGGAAGATTACATTATTAAAAAACATAAAATCCGCGTTTTCAATTTACAGGAAATCCGTAAAAAAGCAGTAGAACGTGTAGCAATTGATTCACTTAATTATTTAGACCATTGCGATCTCATTTATGTGAGCTTTGATGTGGATAGTATGGACTCAAGGATTTCAAGCGGAACAGGAACACCGGTACCCAATGGAATTACCGAAAAAGAAGCAGGTAACTTAATTTACTATATCATGCGGAGCAAGAAAATCGTTTGTTTTGAAATGGTGGAAATAAATCCTACTTTAGATAAAGAAAACTTAATGGCTGAAAATGCTTTTGAAATTTTACAAAAAGCTACCAACCAATTAAGTCACGATTTCTAAATCTTAAGATTTAGAAATCGAGATCCTGACTTACGTCAGGATGACAATTTATACTTTTAAAATAAATTAGATGAAAAAAACATTTACTCTCATTTTCTGCACTTTGTTTCTT
>JAHEYE010000181.1 GCA_023251695.1 Sphingobacteriaceae bacterium
TTCAATTTGTGCCGACTTAAACCCAACATCATTAATAAAAGGTAAGAGCTCATATCGGTTTTTCTCATATACATTTATGGTTGTACCTACGGGCTTACCTAAGTCCTCAGGCAGCCATTCATTTTGAGCCATAACGGTTCCGAGGAAACAAAATGAAAAAAATGTATAAATTAACTTTTGCATAAATAAAATTATAGCAAACATATACCCTATGGCTTAAGCTTAAAAATTGAAAAGCACATTACTCCAGTAAAAATTATTGTTTTTTGAAAGGAGATCTGATTTAATTAATGTAAATTATTGATTTCCGCAAATTTTATGTAGTTTTCATGTTCAATAACAATGACTCAAAACCCAATCGATAAATATTTAGCTGAAGTTCCACTGGAAAACAGAATTGTTTTGGAAAAACTGCGACACACTATTTTACAGGCAATACCTAAAGCAGAAGAAGTGATTAGTTACGGTATCCCTTGTTTTAAACTAAAGGGCAGGGCAGTGGTGGGCTTTGCGGCCTTTAAAAATCATTTAACTTACTTTGCATGGAGCGGTTCGGTGTTAAATGATTTGAAGAAAGATTTGGTGAAATTCAAGTACAGTAAGTCGGGTATTCATTTCACGCCTGATAAATTGATTCCTGTAACGTTAGTGAAAAAGATTGTGAAGATAAGATTGGCGCAGAATAAACTGAAAGACAAAAAGAAATAAATTAATTTCGTTTTTCAAACGGAACTATACTTCCGTTTTCGCAATAATTTTTAAGCCCGTTTAATAATTGCCCCCAACAGAAATTGGTTATTGCATAATGTTCGCCGGCTTCTTTCCAGCCGCTATGAAAAAAGTAAACACTCGTGCTACCATTATTTTCGCTCAATTTAAATCCGACTTCGGTCGACATCCAATCGTCCATAGCCTTTACCATTTTCCAGCTTAGTTCTTTACCGGGAAGCACATGGATTACTTTTGCGTTCCAATCATATTCCGGTCCAAAATAAAAACGGTAAATTTCATTCAATTCAGGTTTCCCTGAACATTCGAGTGTCCACCAATTATTGAGCCCTTTTTCAGAACAAAAAACTTCAAATACTTTTGTGATGGGAGCTTTAACCAAAAAACGGTGCTGAATGTCGGGCATAAATCAATTAATGATAATTTTTTGTATGCCGGTGTCTTTGCCTGAATCTACCTTAATATAATAAATCCCTTTATTTAATCCGGAAAGGTTAATCTCGCATTTTTCACTTACAGTTTTTATTGTGCGTAATGTTTGTCCGAATTTATCGAACACTACAATGTCTTTTCCAATAGCACAACCTTCCACATTAAATATTCCTTCACTTGGGTTTGGATAAACAGCAATTACAGGATTAGCAATACAGTTTACCGCAATAACCTCTGTGTATTTTTGTTTTCCGTTATTGTCGACCTGAAGCATGCGGTAATAAATAGTTCCGTTCATGTTATTGTCAACATATTCATAATTTACAGTTTGGTTTGTAGTACCGGATCCGCTTATGCTTGTTACAAATTCAAAATTCTGACCATCCCTACTTCTTTCGATAACAAAATAACTATTGTTTTTTTCAGAAGCCGTTGCCCATTGAATGGCTACTTTTTTATTTTCACAAGCTGCTTTAAAGAATAGTAATTCGATAGGTAATATAGCACAGGAGCCGCAGGTAGAAACATTTCCTGTTTGTGTAAGATCCTGAACGCTTGCATCATCAATAAACATGTAACCGAGCCCGCAACCGACTTGTATGGTGAGTGGGTCTGTTTTAAAATTCCCAAGTGTCATATAATTTTCTCCTCCAACAGCGGTGAAGCAGCCGCAAACTTGCGACCAGGCTGCGCTTCCTCCTGCAAGCGAAGCATTGGTGACCTGAGGGGTTACTGCCCAGGGAGCAGAGCTCGCATAACTCAGAAAAGGCCCGACACTAAAATAAGCAGAACAGTCCTGAACAAAGCAAGAGGCTTGTGGTGTCGCGGTTCTGACGAAATACATTACTTCATATATATTTCCCGCAATCAATGGTCTGCTTAACGGTACCTGAACATATTCACGGTACGAACCGAAACCGTAAAAATATTCTCCTACAGTACAATTACCGGTACGGGGAGGAGGAAGTGGTGTAAAAGCAAGAGGTGCTCCTGTTCCGCAATTCTGATAATCAGAAGTTCCTCCTGCAGGGATGTACCAGGGATAAGCAATGCCAATTTCGCCGAGTCCGTTGGCTAAAACAGAACATCCTGTTGTATAAGGACAAATACCTTCGAAACTTGGATTAGGTACGATATTAGTTGCCGGAAGAGGGTTGCTTATAGTTCTTGAACCACCAGGATTTGTAAGCGTAGGAACTTGTGTTACCGCTACGTAAGTTACACTGGTGCATTGTCCGTCAACCACCGCGCCAACCGTTGCGCCTGCAGGAATATCGTACGATAACCAAAAATAATAAACGCATCCTGTTGTTAAAGCAATGCTGCCATTAAAAGTTATTGCACCATTGGGAGCGGCTATGGTAGCACCAAATTGAACCGGAAGGCCGGAGGCGCAGTACGACATGAAAACTGGACAGGAATTTGTATACCAGCATTTAGCATTTGTGATATTAGTAAGCGGAGAAGTTGTGCCTGCAGTATTAAAAGTAATACTGGTAAGATTACCTGTATTAGGAGCTGTAGTAATTACCAGCGCAACTATCTCCTGGTTTTGATTTGTGGCATAAACCGGAACAGAACATAATTGCTGTGTGGTGCTGGTCCAACCGAAAAGGGCAGAATTAATACTTACAATGAAAAAAAGTGATAATAATCCACGTAAGCGCGAAGATATATTCAGGCTGATTGAGAGGTAGGTAAAAAAAGAGTGTCCGGGAGAAATTACCTTGCCTTCATTTATTATTTTATATTTCAGGAGCATTCGTATTAAAAGTAATTACAACTCTAAAAAATCAGTGCTTAATCAATTTTCGTTTACAAACTTGCGCGCCATCTGATACCATTACAAAGAATAGACCTTTTTCGAGAGTCATAATATCAATATCCACCGCATTATTTCCTGCATTGGCATAGTGAAAAATATCTTTTAGTTTTTTTCCGTGATCATCATATATTACAATCGAAAATGCTTTTTCAGTTTCTGAACTGAAGTTTAAGGTAACCGCATCTTTTGCAGGATTTGGAACCAGAATCAATTCTGCATCCTTATCCGAAAAATAAACACTCCGCGTATCCGAATAATGATACTCACCTGTAACATCTACTTCCTTTAAGCGGTAGTAATTTACTTTGTTATTATAAGGTGACCGGTGCTCTGTAGTATATTTTTTAATACCGTTGCTGTTTCCGGTAGTATTGTAAAGTCTGTTTACCTCATTAAATGTTATGGCATCATCACTGTATTCGATACTATAATAATTTAAATTCTTTTCCATTGCCACGGTCCACTTCAAATCAACCTGTTTTTGATTTTTATTGTAAGCCGCGGTAAAATCAACCAATTCAATAGGAAGTACAACAGGCCCGCATGGTGATGAAGAAGATAAACTAAAGCCATCCAAACTTGCATAAGAATTACTTCCGTTGGGGTGGTCGCATTGCAACGTCATAGTTGCTGCTGAAGCTACGAATGTCATGCTGTATTTGTTCCAAGTGCATCCAACCATTGGTATGGTTGGAACAAAAGTTGAAGTGCCTACAATAATACGGGGAGTTGAAGGGGTGCCGTTATATACACCTGTGGTTCCAAAACAGGCTCCGCAAAAATAAAGTGTATAAGTTGTGCCAATGGTTAACCCGCCAATGGTAGTACGCGCGCACTCAGCAAGAGCGGCGATTCCGAGCCAGGTTCCTCCATCCGGTGAAACACAAGCCGGAACCTGAGAGGCTGCAATGTAAGAGGGCATGGCGAGGCAACATAAATCAGGGGAAAAACCGCAGCCGCTCCAACTCGCCGCATTCCCAGTATTAATCCCGCTGTTTGCACAAGGGGCACCGGTAATAGAGCCGTTATTCACGAGCTGAGCCTGGGAAGAAATTGAAATAAGAACGGCGCTAAAAAAGAAGAGTAAATGTTTTTTCATTCTTTTAAGAATAATCTAAGATATCAAAAATTGTATCATAATCAAATAACTAAGCAATAACTAAATTGATTTAACAAAATGAAGATATTCAGTCGTTTTCGTTGAAAAGCCTTAACCGCTCATAGATAAGCCGAGCCTTCTGCTACTAAGAAATGCCTCCTATCAAGGAAAAAATAGCATGGTTTAATTATTTGTACCTTTATTGAAAATAAATTATGAGTTATCTCTTATCAATATATTGGATTTTAATTGCCGCCGGCTGGTATTTTATTATGGGTCTGCTTCACGATATATATGTTATCAAAAATCACAAGGGGATGTACGACCGCGATTTACTACGGTTGTTAATGGACGGACATGTTCTGATGTTGTCAGGCGTTTTGCTTGGCGTTTGTTTTTTAATGATGCAGAACAATATTGAGTATTCGGGCATCATTTCAATGATAGTGGGTATTGGGATGCTTATTTATTGCTCAATGATTTTTCCGTTTCTTAAATCCTTTGTTACCATGTTCATCAGTTTGATGGTGGTTATAGTTGCCATTAAATATAACTGGCAATTATGATTTATTTTATATCGTTAAAAACTTTAATTAAAATTAGTAATTTTAAACAAATTATTATCATGAAAAATATTTTATCAATTGTAGCAGTAATGTGTTTTACTGCGGCTGTAGCGCAAAATGGCGGAAGTATGGAATTTAAATATACCTCTTCGAAAGGAGCAAGTGGAACGATGTTGATGAAGCATTCGGAATTTGGTTCAAAAATGGAAATGAACATGGCTTCACCAAAAGCACCCGGTTCAGGAATAAAAATGACATCCTTAGTAAAAAAGGACGCCCCCGATTTTATCTACATGATTAATGATGCCAACAAATCATACAGCGAAATGAAAAAAGGGACTGCCGGTGCAGGGCAGGAAGACAAGCATACTTATACAGTAAAGAAAATAGGCAACGAAACTATTAATAATTATAAGTGTATACATTTCACAGTTACTAATGAAAAAGGACAAGTATCGGATATGTGGACGAGTAAAGATATTCTTGATTATAATAAATATTCAGAGGTATTTAAAAACGATAACAAATTTGGTTCGAGTAAACAGGATAATGCTATTAAAGCCGCAGGTTGCGAGGGTTTTCCTGTGAAAATGATGCACAAGAATAAAGATCAAGAGGGTGATGTTACAATGGAGTTGGTTAAATTCGAAAAGAAATCATATTCAAAATCTGATTTTGATATTCCTGCAGGTTATACTAAGTCGGCGGGTGGACCAATGGGTGTTCCTGCCATGCAAGGAATGAAAACACAGGAAGAAATCATGAAAATGACACCTGACGAGCGCGCAAAGTATATTGAAGAGATGAAAAAAATGTACGGTAAGTAACAGTAATTTATCTGTGAATCGGCAAGCTCAGTCACTATATCACTTTTGAGTAAAATTTTATTCGGGCGGCTCAGCTTGGAAGTCTTATTTTATTCCTTTCACAAACTCTGCGAGGTCGTTAATAATTTTTACATCAACACTTCCGGGCTCCTGGTATTCTTCAGGTTTTGATGGTTTTTCACCTTTCTGAAGCAGGTGATTTAATCCCGGATAAGACTTTAATTTGTTTTTAGGGTTATCACTTAATTCTTTTTTCCAGATATCGTAATCGGTCATTTTTACCTGATAATCCCTTTCACCTTGCATAACGAAAACAGCTTGCTTTATTTTTTTAGCAACTTTAACCTGATTGTAGGCTTTAATAGATTGCCAATAATAAACCGGAGCAGCAAAAGGAAGATCATTCGCTTCTGCTTTTTTTAGTTTTTCAGGGTCGCGTACCAGATCTGTATGTTTTTTGTATTGAACCATCCTCTCTTTTACTTTCTCGGGCGGAAATTTATCCGACAATAAAAATTCCATTTGCTCATCAGCTATATCTTCAAGCGAGCGGGCAGGACCTGCAATCATAATAATCCCACTTACATCTTTACTTTTTTCGGCAACCCATGGAGCACACATAGCACCCAAACTATGGCCCACAATAAATATTTTTGATGCTTTGGTTAATGGATTAGCCCTTAATAATTTTACAGCACTTAAAGCATCTTCAACAACTTCTTCATAAAGTCCTGTTTTTTTCGGATCAAGTTTTGCACCGTAAACGAACGAACGTTTGTCATAACGCAAACTTGCAATGCCATTCGATGCTAATCCAAGTGCAATGTCTTTTAAAGGGCGGTTAGGTCCTGCTGTTTCATCTTTATCATTAGCACCTGAACCTGCTAATAAAATAACCACAGGTGGATTTTCAATGTTATTCGGAACACATAAAACGCCAGGCATTTCATAAGAACCCGATCTTACAACAACTTTATTTTCGTATTGTTTGGAAGCCTCGTAGTAATCGGGAAGGTTATAGGCCGTTTTGCTTTTGGGCGGCACAAAAGTAATACCAATAATCTTTTTAGCTTTATTGTATTTACATTTAAAATCCAGTTTTGTTTTTTCAAAAGAACAACGGATAAAAACAACATCAACAGAATCTTCTTTTTCCGTCCTGACATCTTCGTAAGATTTATAATCGCCTACATACATCGATATACGGTCCCACATAGATTGCATGATGCCCGCATTAATGTGTGAAGTAACTGATGTATCGAAGTAAGCCTGACAACTATCGAATTCATTTCTGATTATTTTTTTAAGAAGCGTTTCTGATAATTCAGCAACGGTTTGTGTTTTACTGAGCAGTGAAGTCAATAACAAACAAATGGTAATGAATTTTTTCATGATGATTTAGAGGACAAATTTAGTTAACACGGATTTTTTGCCCAACTTTCAGATAATATCTTTTTTGCGTGCCGTTCAAAGCGCAAAGGTCTTTGTTGTTCATACCGTATTTCTTAGCAATTAAGCCCCAGCTTTCGCCTT
>JAHEYE010000182.1 GCA_023251695.1 Sphingobacteriaceae bacterium
ACAAGGATAAAGACAATTTATTAAAAGTGAATAAAGAAGGCACAGCAAACTTAGTAAACGCATGTATTAATAATAAAACTGAAGCTTTTTGTTTCGTAAGCTCAATTGCTACATTACAGAATAAAGAAATCAGGGAGAATATTGATGAAACCGTTTTCTGGAAAACTGCCCCCAATCAAAGCGCTTATTCGTTAAGTAAATATTTAGCGGAGCAGGAAGTTTGGAGGGGAATGGAAGAAGGCTTAAATGCAGTTATCGTAAACCCGGGGGTAATTGTTGGTCCGGGTAATTGGGGTCGGGGCACCGGACAGTTAGTATCGTTAAGCGCAAAAGGCATAAAATTTTATACCGGCGGGGTTACGGGTTTTGTTGGAGCTATTGATGTAGCTGGGGTTATGGTTGCTTTGATGAACAAAAAAATATTTGGCGAGCGTTTTATTCTTGTTGAAAATAATTATCCGTTTAAGTATGTGCTCGATAAAATCCATACACAATTAGGAAAACCCTTACCTAAAATTTTAGCCGGACGGGGCCTTTTGAGACTTGGTAAATGGTTTAGTTTTTTAATGCCGACAGGCCAAAAGTTAACCTCTTCGACTATATCGGCTTTAACCTCTAAAACCACCTTTTCGAATGGCAAATTGAACAGGTTTTTAGATTACAAGTACACTTCTATCGACGAATGCCTGAAATTTGCTTCTGAATGCTACCAAAAGAGGGGCTAGCCCTTGCTAAGTAACTAATTTAATATCAAGTCGTTAAAAAAGGGTTTGGTAGTAAAAAAATTGGTTTTTGTATGTAAAATATATATCTTAGTCTACTAATTTAAGGTAGTTATATGCATATTGCCATCGCCGGGAACATTGGGTCAGGAAAAACAACATTAACATCTTTACTTGCAAAGCACTATAAGTGGCATGCGCACTACGAAGACGCCGACGACAACCCCTATTTAAACGATTTTTATGAAGACATGCAGCGCTGGTCATTTAACCTGCAGGTTTACTTTTTGAATAACCGTTTTAGTCAGGTTTTAGATATACGGAAGGGTAAGCACACCGTTGTTCAGGACCGAACCATTTACGAAGACGCTTATATTTTTGCGCCAAATCTACACGCAATGGGTTTAATGACAACCCGCGATTACGATAACTATTTCGTGCTATTTAAATTAATGGAGAGTTTAATTAAAGCTCCTGATTTAATTATTTATCTGCGTGCATCCGTTCCAACCTTAGTAAAACAAATTCAGAAACGCGGACGTGATTATGAAAATTCAATCCGTTTAGATTATTTGAAACGGTTGAACGAACGCTACGAAGCCTGGGCTACTACCTACGAATCAGGTAAATTGTTGATTGTGGATGTTGATGACATCAATTTCAATGAGAATAAAGAAGACTTAGGTAAAGTCATACGTTTAATAGATAGCCAGCTTAACGGATTATTTAAATAAATTTTGAGCGACGTTACACATAACGAAGAAGCATTTTTTAAAAATCATTTTTTAAAAGTTATCGATTCGTTAAAGAATGGTAATGAGGTTCTCTTGGCTTACGATGGTGTATTGAACGTTGATACTATTTCACGTTTGGAAACAGAGGTAGAAGGAAAAGTGACAGCGCTGGCGATTCCTAAAGGCCCTTTAAAAAAAATATTTTTCATTTCGGTAGAGGCTTTGCAAAACATGCTCATACATGGCGGCAAGGATGAGGCAGGGCATCAGCACAATTATTTTATTTTATCAAAGAGCCAGACTAAGGTTGAAATTGTAACAGCTAATTTAGTTCCCAATGTTACTATCGACCGTTTAAAGGGAGATATAGAACGTTTAAATTCATTTAACGACCCTGCAGAACTGAAAGGTTATTACATGGAGCATCTCGAAAAAAACGAGATCAGCGATAAAGGTGGGGCAGGCTTAGGATTCATTACCATTGCCATGAAGAGCGGAAACAAATTAAGTTTTGAGTTCGATAAAATCAGCGACTCCCTTTCGTTGTTCATGTTAAAGTCCACCGTTAACCTAGAGTAATCTTTTTTATTTTATGACAGCAAGCAACCGTGTCATACTGTTTTTAACATCCTGGTATCCGGTTCAGTCAAATCCAACTCACGGCATTTTTGTAAAAAATCACGCTCTGGCTCTGTCGTTATACCAGAATGTAATTGTCGCGTATGCATACAGCTGCGATAAGGGCCCCTATTACAAGGTGGAACACAAAAACGTTAATCAGAACATGGTTGAATACATTGTGCGTTATCCTAAATCCTCAGCCATTTTAAAATCATGGCAATCATTTTCAAAATTCAAAAAGGCACACCGTTTACTCATAAACTACATTGAACAAAAACACATTGATGTAATCGCTGTTCAGTTAAACATTATTTTTCCTGTAGCAATTGTATTGCCAATGTATAAAAGGGCTTTTTTAGGTAAGCACACCATTGCCGAACATTGGAGCGGTTATTTGGAGAGCGATGGTAACTACAAGGGATTTCTTAGAAAATATTTTACCAAAAAATGCTTTTCTTCAGTTTCAAAAATCTGGCATGTTTCCGAAGGGCAAAAGGAGTCAATGAAAAAACATGGCCTCGAAGGAAATTATGAATTATTGTATAATGCTGTCAACACAAAAATATTTGATTTAAAAAGAAATGAACCCGCGCGTGTTCGGTTGTTGCATGTTTCCTCATTGGTAGAAAGAGAAAAAAACATTTCCGGAACATTCAGGGTATTTAAAAAATTACAGGAACAAGGCTTTGATTTTGACATCGTTATTGCAGGCGGGGAGGGAAAGGAATTGGATGCTGCAAAAAAAATGGCGGAGCAGTTCAAATTAAAAAATATAAATTTTAGCGGAAACTTATCTCCCGAAAAAGTTAGCGAACTGATGCAACAAAGCAGTGCTTTAATATTATTCAGTAACTACGAAGGTATGCCCGTTGTTGCATTGGAAGCTTTAAGCTGTGGCCTACCGGTTTTTGCGAGTGAAGTAGGACAACTCCCGTTTTTTGTGAAAGAAGATTTTGGAGTAATTGTTAAGAAGAATAACGAAGAAGATTTTTTTAAAGCGCTCGAAAAATTAATTCAGAATAAATATTCATTTAATTCGTCAGCCATGCGGGAATTCGTTTTAAAACACGCTTCATACGAAGCCGTTGGTAAACAAATGAACGACTACTACAAAGAGGTCATCACTACAATGACAAATATCAAAGGTTAGCACTCTGTCTAACCGCCCCGTCATTCCGACCGCGAAGCGCTCTGTCACTCCAGCCGCGAAGCCCCCTGTCATTCCGCCCGCGAAGCGCTAGGCGGAATCTCAAGCTTTGCTTGCCATTTTGGATTCAACGAAATCAGTCAGCTCAATAAATTGCTCAACGCTTAATTGTTCGGGGCGTTTTTGAAAAAGAGGTGTTAATTCAGAATCATCAATATGGAGTATGGGTCGAATAGAATTCCGGATTTGTTTCCGCCGTTGGTTAAATGTTGTTTTCACCACTTTGGTAAATAATTCTTCGTTGCATGATAAGGCGGTTCTTTTATTTCGTGTTAAACGGATAACAGCCGATTTTACTTTAGGTGGCGGGGTAAATACATTTTCATTCACCGTAAATAAATATTCGATATCATAATAGGTTTGCAGAAGTACGCTAATAATGCCGTAGACTTTACTTCCGGGCTTTTCAGCTAAACGTAATGCAACTTCCTTTTGGAACATGCCCACAACGCAATCAACATCGTGTCTGTGATCCAAAACTTTAAATAATATTTGAGAAGAAATATTATAAGGAAAATTCCCGATCACATTAAACTTTCCGGCAATGATTTTCTTAATATCAAATTCCAAAAAATCTTCCAGTAAAACATTATTGGCAATTTCAGGATAGTGTTGTTTTAAATAAGGAACAGAATCCCTGTCGATATCGAGGGCAAAGAAATTATTCTTTAATTCGGGTAGCAAATATTTGGTGAGTACGCCGGTACCGGGACCAATTTCAACAACGGTGGTTCCGTTATTGACCTGCAAAAGCGAATCAACAATTTTTTTAGCGATGTTCTCATCATTCAAAAAATGCTGACCTAAATTCTTTTTTGCTCTTATCGGTATTGCCACTTTATTTACAGGCGTTCAAATGTTCGTAATCAGGATCGATGACCCGAAAGGTAGTATTTTTACGTACATGAATGTGTTTATCCTGAATATAATTTACAACAAGTGCTACCGCAAGAAAAACACCTCCAACTTTTAAAGCGCGCTCGTTTACAATGGGCCTTCTGTCGAAAGCTACATTGTTTGCTATATCCAATACCGGAAATAATAAAGCAGATCCAAAAATGTATTGACTAAAATTACCACCTTTTATTTTGACACCCTTAATCTTACTTATTTTAATGATGGATTCATCAGAGAAAATAATTAGGCTGTCATTCATGTTGGCTATTTTTTTGGTTTTACCAAGAAGATGTCCTTTTAATCTGTAGCTAAGATCATTATTGATGAAAAACTGAAATGTTTTTTCTTTCCCAAAAATTGAAAAATAGTTCATATCCAGCATTTTTTGTGAAAAGGATATTTCCCAACACATGAAAAGAATGAATATCATTTTCACTTTATTCAATTATTTCGAGTAAGGTTCTGAAAGCAGTAAATTTATCACCGTATTTTTGTTTTACATCGGTCTGTAAGGCAGGCGCAAATTCTTTCTGATATTTTTCAATATCGGGCATTTGTTTAAACGTGTATTGAAAGGAGTAGGTGTGCCCTGTATCATTAACGTGAAGCACACGCACAATTTTACTTTCCACAAAACAACCGGATTTCATTACATCAGGTACGTGGTGGCTTTTCATCCATTGAATCCATTCATCGTGAACAGATTCATCAATATTTACTGTAACGTTGTATATAAACATAAAATTTATTTTATAATAAAACTGCGCATGCTTATACTGCCTGCTTCCATGCCTTCGTATAAGTATGAAATATTTTCTTTTTCTGTTTTTAATCCGAGAGGATATATCATCGGTAAGTAATGATCATTTGTCGGAATGGATAATAAAGCACTCTTTCCTAATTTTTCATATTCAACCAATGCTTTAAAATCTCCTTTATCTAATAATTCTTTTACTTTGGCATCAAACTCAATAGCCCAATCGTAACCGCCATTTGTGTTTTTAAAATCGACCATTCCTAAATTATGAACCAAATTTCCGCTACCAATAATTAAAACCCCTTTGTTACGTAAAAAAGTTAATTGCTTCGCTAATTCAAAATGATAGGATGCCGGTTTGTAATAATCAACGCTCAATTGAAAGGTTGGAATATCAGCAGCGGGATACATGTGTTTTAAAACAGTCCATGCACCATGGTCTAAGCCCATTGCATTATCGGCTTCAATTTTGGGTGATGTAATTTTTTCTTTTACTTCTTTAGCGAGTTCGGGTGCGCCAAGTGGTTCGTATTTTACCTGATAAAGTTCATCGGGAAATCCGCCAAAATCGTAAATTGTTTTTGGATTAAGCGTTGTGGATACATAAGTACCACGTGTTAGCCAATGAGCCGATACAACTAAAATGGCTTTCGGTTTTGTAATTGTTTTTTGAATACCATTTAATGTTTTTGTAAATGTGTTATCGTGTAGAGCGTGCATCGGATTCCCGTGACCGATAAAAATAACAGGCATGCGCTCGGTAGTTTTGCCTTTTCCAAGTTCATTTAAAACGGGTTCTGCTTTTGAAACAAGTGGTACTGCCATGGCAAAGGACAAAGATTTAATAAAATGTTTTCTATCCATTATCTAAATTATCACCGCGTAATTTCCTGAAACGTTTACGGGCCTCCACTGCAAAAATACTTCCGGGATATTTGGTGAGCACATCCTGATAAGCCTGTTTGGCTTTTTCAATGTCGTTGAATTTTTTATCGTACAATTCAGCTAACTTAAATTGGGCATCATCGCCATATAATTCAGTCGGATAAAATTCCAGAATATCTTTATACATCTTTTCGGCATCCGGATATTTTCCAAGCTTAGTAAAAATTTCGGCTTTCTTAAAATTGATATCATCACCCAAAGTGTGCACGGGAAAAATTTTATTGATGCTATCCATCTCAGCGATTGCTTCAGTGTATTTGTGCTGAACAATTAAAAGCTCGGCCGCCGAAAAACGCCCAAGAGGTGCAGCGTTAGTATCAACACCAATAGCATCGGTAATAATCAAGGACAAATCTAACGCATCGTTCGCGATTAATTTTGTAGTTGAACCTTTTAAAACATCAGCTTGAGTCTTTGCCCAGTTGAAATCAGCTGCGTAATAACTTAGTTTGGCATTACGGAATTTCGCTTCTTGTCCAATAGGCTCAAATTTAAAATCTTTTTCTACCTGCGAATACAAAAGTGAAGCATCCCATATTTGATTTTTGATAAGGTAAATATCGCCCAATTGAATTTTGAAATCTGCTTTTACCTGCGGATCAAGACCGGGATTGCTTACTAATTCTTCAATTAAACCAATCGCGGCTTCTTGTTTGTTCAGGTAATAAGTTTGGAGCCTTGCTAAATTAGAAATAAGAAAATTAGAGAGCTGTGAGCCTTTATATTTTTCTACGGCTTTAATGAATTTATTTTCAAGAGCCGTTAATTCTTCGGCCGTTGGATTTGGTTTTTGAGTGAGGTACTGATAATCGCAATTAATTAAATCAATGCTTGCAATATCGTAATAACCATATTTATCTCCCTTATCAATTATATATTGGAAACATTTTTGAGCAGTTTCGAAACGTTCATTACTCACACAAAGCTTGGCGAGATCGTAAAGACGTTTTCCATCTTCTTTCAGTCTTTTATCGATAGCCTTAGTTTGTATAAATGAGCCTTCAAAATCTTTTTGCTGGTTTTGGATAAAAATCAGAAACTCGGCCAATACAATTTTATCAGGATGCTGTTGGATACGTTTATTCAATTCTTGTTTCAA
>JAHEYE010000183.1 GCA_023251695.1 Sphingobacteriaceae bacterium
GTTTAACAATGGCGCCATCGATATCGGTAATCCCTTCTTTCTGCATAAAAGTAGGGGTTGTTGTTAAACCATTTAAAAACCCAAGCTTAAAACCTTCTTCAATTTCTTTTAAGTTGGCCGAGTCGAGATATAATTCCATAACATTAAAATTTACAAGCGTAAAGGAACTAAAATTTTGGCTATTATAAAAAGAAAAAGCCGCCTTTTGAGCGGCTCAATATAAATGAAGTAAGCTTATTTATTAACCACTAAACGCTTGGTAACTTTAGAGTTACCTGCAGTAACGGTAACGAAATAAAGGCCTGAATTAAGGTTTGTGCAATCGATACTGAGATTATTTTTCCCACTCAGGTGTTGTTCGGAGCCATTGTAAACCAAGGTGCCAAGTGTGCTATACACCTGAACTTTTACGTTGGTTTCATCAGTGAGCACAACCGTTACATATGTGTTTCCTGAACTTGGGTTAGGATGAATATTACCAATGTTTGCTATGGAGCTGTTGTGTTCGGCAATTCCTGAAAGCTGATTATACTTAAAGGTGAAGCTTAAAGTATCATAACTTGTTTTTCCTAAGGCAAGATCAAATAATTTGTAATTAATAGCCGAATAACCTATTGTGTAAGCCTCATCCAAATCAGTTATCAAATGTTTTCCGTTTGAGGTTTCAGCGCCTGGTCCAAGTATGCTGTAATCACCGGGGTATGGTTCGTTAACCCATGTAGAGTAGCAAGTGCCCATATCGCCAAAACAAAAATAAGGAATGGCACCGGGAGAAGCTGAATTAACTACAATATCAGTTCGTATAACAGAGTAAGTATGCGTAACAGGAGAAATGTTTTTAAACTTTACTTTAGTTGTGTGTGTTGATGTAGAAGTTGGTGTTGACGCTGTTGTTACATACGACACCGTTGTGCCATTGCTAAGTGCAATAAGCGTTGTAGTTCCGGCAGCATCTAAAGTCCAAGCCTGTAAACTTGGCGATTGTGCGGTTAAAATACTGAATGAAATAAGCGCAAGAAGTGTGAAAATTTTTTTCATGTACATATTTTTTTTTGACAAAAGTATAAAAAAACCCCGCAGAGCGGGGTTTTAACTTCTCAATTAATATTATTTACTGATGGTTAATTTTTTTATTGTCGTTTTTCCTTCTTTATCCGAAATCACAACAGAATATAATCCTGATGCTAAATCTTTAGTATCAAAACTAACAGTGTTGCTGCCAACCTCAATGCGCATGTTTTTTTGCTGAACAGTTTGTCCTAATGCATTGATCATGGTAATGGTTGATTCGCTTGCTTTAGAAGTAGTGATCCGGATAGTCGCTTCATTTTGTGCAGGATTCGGATATAACTCAATTTCATTAAACTCATTAACAACTGAAACAATTCCTGTTGAAGAAACGAGATTAATATTATCTAACCAGATGTTGTTTCCGTAAGCATTGTATGGAACGAATTTTACCAGTACTTGTGGCATGTTATCGTAGGCGCCTAAATTTACAACTTCACTTCTCCACTGAGTTCCGCTAGGGGTAAATGCAACAGTAGTGATTGGAGCAGAAGATAAAACCGAACCGTATTTCGAATAAACATTAGTCCAGGTAACTCCACAATTGGTTGAAACCATTACGTCTAAACCTTCAATTACAGTGGTGGCAACCATTGCATGCGACACGTCAAAAGTTAGTTTCATGTTTGATAAACCTGTGAAATCTGAAGTTGGCATGTATAGTTCATCTCTGTCGCCAACTGCAGGATTATTCCAAGAGTCATACTTAACAGCTCCGAGAGGAGAAATAGCATAGGCACCAACTGTTGGAATTCGTGAAAACTGATAAACACCATTATCCTGATTATTTCTGTACCAATTTGCCGGCGGGAAAGTTGCTAAAGAGAATGTTTGAATAATTGGCGCAGGAACAACTGTAGTGCTTACTGCAAAAGAACCCGGTTTGATGTTATTCGGTAAATAATCGTCAGCCCCGCCGTTAACAGCCGTAATATTCATAGAATAAGTGTGGCTACCTGTTGTAGTAGATACTGCCGGCATATTAATAGTGGTTGTAGCGCCTGCAACTAATGAACCTGACCATGCGTAAGGCGTACCCGGAACTGCATCAATTGTTGGAAGGATAGTCATAGTTGTAATAGCATTATTTCCTGCATTAAATACGGAAACAGCCGGGGAAAAGTTTGTGCTGCAGCTTAAGAACGGACTAACTAACCCTTTTGCTTCAGCATCATTAGGTGCTCTTGTAATTGCAGCTTGCTCTACTTTTCTTGTCGCATCATCCTGAATAAGACCTACGCATTCAACTTCGGTTTTGCTTACGATGTACGATGGAGCCGTACAAGCAACGGTGAATGTTTGGTTTTGTCCGGTTGTCCAAGATGTAGGTAAAGAAGTACCTGATTGTAAAGTAGGGAATGATTTTCTCGCAACATAATAAAAATCTTTCTCACCGTTAGTACCTGGTGCAGTCGCGAAATTTATTTTCTTTTCTATCATTACAAGTCTAAAAACAAGTGGACCTGCACAAGTATATGTTTGTGCTGCGGTAATACTAACGGTAACTGTAAATACAGCCATCGGGCCATCCCAAGAACGTAACATAGATATTGAAAACGGAGATGGCACAGATTGCGCAGCTGCAATAACCGCAGTACTTATATAACCGGCGTGGTTAGAAGTAGCGCCGAAAACAGTACAGGCTTGTCCATCCATTCTTCCTTCAGGTGCTGTTCCTACAGCGTAACCATAACCACCGGCGGCAACTGACTTAAAACGCCAGTCGATTTCGGGTTTATTTGTTTGGTATAACGACCATGTATTAGTAGGAGCAGAAGGAATAGGCACTTGCCATTTAATAGGAATTACTTTAGTTGCATTAGCATCCAATACAATCTTTAATCCGGGATTGGTTGAAGCACAAGGGCCACAATTTTCGCCGGTAAATTCTTCGTATAATGACGTGCGTGTTGTTTGGGCTATACCTGTTACACCCAGTGTAACCAAACCTAAAAAGAGTAATTGTTTTTTCATGTTTTGATATTTAAAATGATTTAAAAAAATAAGCGTAAAAATTCCATGACTAATTTATGAAATTTCCCTTAAAAAAACCAGCTTTTTGTGGGGTATTAATAGGTAAATTACGTATAAAAGGGCTTCCTAAGTTCTTAATAATGTAATTATGACAATAAAAAAGCCATCGGCTGTAACCGATGGCTTTGAGTTTAAAATACAAAAACCTTATTTATTAACGATTAAACGTTTGGTAATTTTAGTATCCCCGGCAGTAACAGTTATGAAGTAAAGCCCTGAATTAAGGGCTGAGCAATCAACCGAAATCTTATTTTTACCAGCTAATTTTTGTTCATTGCCACTGTAAACCAGAGCGCCAATGCTGTTGTACACCTGTATTTTAACAGGAGCTTCATGCGCTAAATTAACCGTAACATTCGCAAAATTAGTGGAAGGATTCGGATAAACATTACTCACGCTCTCTAATACCGAAGCGTTTTCTTCAACATTCAATATCGCATTATATTTAACATAGAACAATAAAGAATCGTTAGGGTTGTTAATATTTAAAAGCGTATAACTAATAATGTAGTAACCCTGTGTCAGTCCTTCATCGAGGTCAATAACAAAAGGAGTTCCGTTATCTTTTGAATTATCAAATGGGGCTACAGTTGAACCGGCCGCACCTAAAATACAATAATCTGCAGGTCCGGGAGAGCTAACGCTGCTTGGGAAACACTGGAACCCAAAACAGAAATAAGTATCCGGAATTCCTCCGCTGCCATTTAATAGAAGTGGCGGATTGTTTGCAACAATTCTTCTTTTAACCGAAAGGGTTAAAGTTGATGCTGAAGTATTAAATAACTTCACTTTAAAGCCAGTGGTAACATTAGCAGTTGGGGTCGAAACAGTGCTTATTACCGGTAAAGTACTACCATTGGTTAAATTTGTATAAAGAATAGTCTGGGCGTTATTTGTCTCGTAAGCCGTAAAGCTTTGAGCAAAAACCACACTTGTAAATGCAAATAAAAGAAGAGTAAATGTTTTTTTCATTTTAATTATATAAAAGGTTAGTACATAATAAACAAAAGCCCCCACTTCACGCGGAGGCTTTCGTTTTAATTAAATGATATTATTTATTAATTGTCAGTTTGCGTGATGTGCTTCCTGAAGAAGTAGTGAAATTCACATTGTAAATTCCGCTAGCCCAAGTTTCAGTATTTAATTTTACATCATGCGTACCAGCATTAAAGTTGTATGATTCGTTGTAAACAACCTGCCCCAAAGCATTCATAACAACAACACCAATGTTCTCATTTTGATTTAATTCAAAACTGATAGTTGTTGAGTTAGAAGCAGGGTTTGGATACATATTTAAACCTGCAATTTTTAATTCCACTGCAGCTATGCCGGTAGAAGTTGCGCTCTTAAATAATCTTGTTTCGCCTGTTCCGTATTGTCCGTTACTATAGATGATTTGAGTAACACCTGATTTTAAAGAGTAGTTACCTGCTCCATAACCAGCGTTAATACCATCACCGTAAGCATCAGTCACAACTAACTTATAACAAGTACCTGCAGTTACAGTGAAGTTATGTGTATGTAATGCAGTTCCGTTAGCAGCTAAGTCAGGGTAAGTACCTGCTGTAATGTTAGCGCCCGGAACCATAGTTGAAGTAGCTTCATCTGCAACATACCAAGCAACTTCAGAACCATAACGGTCGTTAGTAAAGTCCATTTGCATAGCCAAAGTATTTGCTGTAACAGCGTAAGGTATAACCTTAGACATATTGTTATTAGCAGGGTTTTGATCTGCAGATCCGTTAACAGAAACAACAGTTACATTTAATGTATTGTTTGCAATCGGAGCGAATGTAACAGGAGTGAATGTCATTGATTGAGACATTGTCATTGGAGGTAAACTACCTGTCCAAGTATAAGTTTGCGGTGCACCACCATTTACATTATAAGAGAATACAGCCTGAGTTACGGTTGTGCTGCCCTGGTTAACAAACTTAAAGTTAGTTTTTAAAGGACCATTACAAACGTATGGGTCAGTCTGGAAAGTACCATCAGTAGTTGTGATGTCGCTAGGAGAAACATCTAAACTATTAGGGAAAGTATTTAGAGTTAAAGGACCATGAGCTGCGTTGATAGTCAAAGTATTTGTTTGAGTTACAAACGCTGCCAGTTTTAAACGGCCTAATAATACCTGAGTAGTTTTACCTGCTGCACCCATTGTAGAAGGGATGGTAAAAGTATAAGTTCCATTAAAAGTAGTTCCCACTGTAGTAGGAGAAACCGGAACACCGAAGTTACCTGTTAATGTAGTACGTAAAACGTGGTTGTGGTTATAAGAACCATCCGCGTTATAGTTTGCAGCATTATAAAGTGTCGGAGTACCGTAGTTGTGTTGCGGACCTGTAACAGCATCTTCTAACAATACAATGTTTAAAGAGTTAGTACCAACCGGAGAGCTAGCAGTATAATATACCTGAGCTTGTACTGTTAACACACGCGTTGTAGCATTAATAGTTCCTTGTAAAGCAACGTTACAATATGCAGATTGACCCCATTGATTAGGAACAGTAGTTGTCCAAGTACCTCTGCTTTGTGCCATACCAAATGGTGTAACGGTTTGCTGAGAATAAGTAGGACCCATAGTTGCACCGAAATTAACACGGTTAACATCACCTGCAGGATAACCTAAAATATTCATGCCTGTCATCGGATCAATGGCATTACCTGCTGTAGTTTTAAAATCCGGTTCACCAACGGCTACGTTAGCATATCCGCCAGAGTGAACATTAATAAGTACCACATTAGTTGGATTCGCCATATAAATGTTATTTGCCCTAAAATGCCCATCAGGACAAAATCCGCAATAAACACCCGTGAATTCTTCTAATACTGCTTTTTTGTTTTGCGGCGCAGTACTTACCGGTAGTTGGGCGAACAGAGAACTCATCGCTCCCATTGCCATGATTGTAAGTAATTGTTTTTTCATTTTGTTTTTGTTTTATTAGTTAAAATTAAGTTTAGAGTTCAAAAATCGGTTTAGATTATCAGTATTAAATGTATTAAATTCAAACCACAAAGACCAATATTTAACACAATACTATCCCAGAAGAGGGCCAAAAACAATAGTCCTTATTGTTTAAACTTGGATTCCTAAACATCTAAAATCTTTAGATTTAACATATAATGCCTATTTTTGCCTCGTAAACAATGATTGAAGGGAAGGTTTTAGAAAGCATCTTAGCTCAAAAGGATTACAATTTTAAACCGGAAAAAAACAGTAGTTTTTTAGGTTTGAAGGGCTCTTCTATTGCCTTTATAGTTACTGAGGTATTTAAAAGCACCTCAAAATCAGCACTTATTGTTGTTCCGGATAAAGAAAAAGCCGCCTACCTTTTCAACGACCTTCAGTCGCTTTTGCCTGAAAAAAACCTCTTATTTTATCCCGAATCGCACCGTTTGCCATACCATTCCGAAAAAACGGATAACGCTAATATTCAGCAAAGGGCTGAGATGTTGAGTTTATTGAGCAACGAAAATTTTAAAGGGCTAATGGTCACCTATCCACAGGCTCTTTGCGAAAAAGTAACCACCAAAAATCAGCTTAGCAAAAACACACTTCAAATAAAACGCCGTGAAAAATTAAGCATCGATTTTATTTCCGATTTTTTAAACACCTACAAATTCCAACTTGTAGATTTTGTATTTGAACCCGGGCAGTACTCAATCCGTGGTGGTATTATTGATATATATTCTTTCGCCAGCGAATTTCCATTCCGCTTGGAGTTGTTTGGCGATGAAGTGGAATCCATAAAAACATTCGACCCTTCAACTCAGCTCAGCAACACCAGACATGAGTTTGTAACCATAATCCCTAATATAAATTCTGAACACTTAATAAATGCAAGAGGCTCGGTATTCGATTTTT
>JAHEYE010000184.1 GCA_023251695.1 Sphingobacteriaceae bacterium
TAAAATAAATAACCAATACATGAGGCCCAGATTTTTCTGAGTTTTAATTTTCCCTCCTAATCCTTTCCCGAAATGTTTACCAACCCCCAATATTAATAAGATCAATAAACAAAAAAACAAAGGATAAAAATATTCTGATAATAGAGGTTTCTGGAAATTGGTAAAAAGATTAAGAACATAGGTCAGGTAATCCAGAAAAGGAATGTTTATCAAATAACCGATGCTGAAGTAAACAAATACAGGAGCAATTAAACCTAATAAAGTCACCAACCATTCCCGCCAGTTAAACGCCCTTAGAATCAATAAAGCGATGAAATAAAAAAGTATAAAGAAAGCGTAATTAATATAAAAGAAAGTGGCCAGTGATGTAAATAGGGCGCCGTTAAAAATTTTCGATAAAACTTCTTCTTCACGATAAGTATCGGTAATGTAAATGAGCGATAATAAAATAAAAACATTAGCCACCAAAGAAGGATGAAGAAGCGTGTTACTTAAATTAATGGCACCGAAAAAGACATATAAAAAAGAAGGAATGTAATTCGATTTTTCTACCAACTCCTGACGAATGGTGTAAACCGAAATCAATACCGCGCCAATTCCAAAACAAATAATATTGAATACTGTAATTGCAAAAGTGGAACTGAGGTTCTTTTGCAGAATTGTATATAAAATACTGTCGTAATTAGTTGAATTTAAGTTTGTTGAAGAAAAAAAGGACAAAATAATAAAGAGGAGAAAAAACAGAATTATGACCGGCAGCGCCCTTGTTAATCCCTTTTTTAAAACACCAATTACCACAGTTTTTTAGTTTTCTTATTATTTCTATATTTGTAGGGTAAACTTACAAAATAAAAGCATATGACACTTTTAATGATAACCTGGACAGACGTTTTTGAAGCAACCGGTGCGTTTTTTTACTGGATTTTTAAATGTATGCGTGTTTTAGCGCAATCTCCAAACATGATTATGGGTGGCCTCATTGTTTTTTTACTCGCCTACTGGTGTGTTAAAATTGTTCAGCAAAATAAAAGAGCAGCTGAAAACGGAACTTATAAATAGTATTTACTTTACAGATATAAAAAAACCCTGAAGTCGCCTTCAGGGTTTTTTATTTGGTGTAATCAAGATTAATATTTCAAATCCAGTTTCAATAATCTTTTGAAAGCTTCTTTTTCTATTGCTGAAATTTGATTCAACATGTCGGCACATTCATCATAATATTTTTGCTCGTCAAGTCTTCCTTTGTAAATGCGCCCCATTTGAACAGCACTTGTTCTCCAAAGATCACCCGCTTTTGTGAACTCATCGGATATAGAAATTAATTTATCATCTTTTAAGATCCCGGCACTTTGCTCTAAAAATGCGGCATAAATAAAACGGAAACCTCCGCCGCCTGTGCCAATCTCTTCCTGCATCCTTACAATTTGCCCCAAATATAAAGCAGCTTTTTTAGCGCCTAATTTTCCGCGCCATTTACGGATGTGCTTGGCTGTAAAATTTATTCCGGATACACCCGCTATAGGTCCGGGAACATGTAGCATATCGCGAGAATTACGTTTGATCCCTTTTACAATTGCGCGTCGTAAAATGTCATCACTCACTTTTTTTATGTTCTCAGGAAAATAAATATGTCCATTAGGCGCAAAAGGTCCTTTTGCAAAACGGACTTTCATCATGTCCTCTTCTGAAAGTTTCGTTACTTTTTCCATTACCGGATCGCTTATCAGATAATCGTTACCCTCTTTTCCGTAAACAATTAAATTATGCGCATTAAAATGGAAACGGTATTCAGGAGGAAAGTATGGTAAATTAAAAACACCGACCTGACAACCAACCGGAATGCCCTCTTTTATTTTTTGTTCTAAAAATTCTTTTGCTTTTTCTTCGTTGCTGAATTTTTTCCGTGTAACGTTTAATCCTAATAATTTACTTGCTCTGCTGAAAATCCATCCCGGCATACTGCGATAAGAAACTGCAGGCCCTCCGTTAATCATTAAAAACGGAATATGAATGTAAAACAAACCCGAACCGATTCCGAAAACCAATGGCTCAGTCATGAAATCCATTCCATGATACTTCAGTAAACTTGTTGCTACTCCGTTTTCGCAGTGTGCGGATTGGTGATGTTTAAATTCCTGAGGCATTATCCTTTAAAGTTCTTTAGTTCGTCAACGCTAATGCCAAACGCTTTAGCATAGATAATTAATTTATTTTCACTTAGATTTTTAAACACATTTGGCTTCATGTGGCGTTTAATTGTAAAACCCCAGAAGCCGGTATAGCCCGAAAGAACGGCCAAATCCATTAATTTTAATTCCATAAAATAGGCAACCGGACTTCTTTCTCCATTCTTTACAGCCAGCGCTGCTTCCTTAACGCGTTCATTAATATCATCCCATGCATTATCAAGCGCTTCCTTTTTTACTTCCCATCCTGTACTTAAATCTGTGGTATATTTTCCGTCTGAATTTTTTACATACATCAATTCGCGTGTAACCTTTTCCAAAGCGGATTTATCCTGTGGAACTTCTTCTTTCTTCATTTCAGCAAACGGTTAATAAGCAATAGGAATAGGTGAAACGCGCGCTTTCAGGAACCATTAATAAGATTTTCTGTCCTTTCTTTAATTTTCCCGAATTCATCAATTCTTCAAGCATAATAAAAATAGAACCTGAACCAATATTACCCACTGAAGATAAATTAGTAAACCATTTTTCCTGCGGAATCTGAATATTATACTTTACAATCTCTTCCGCGATTTTTTGTCTGAAGAATTCAGAGGACAAATGCGGCAGGAAATAATCAATGGTGCTGATATCAAATTCTTTTTTCAATAAAATTTCTTTCAGGTATTTAGTACCTGTCGGGACAATTTCTTTCCCCAATAGCTTCACATCCTGTTTAAACGCGAAAATAGATTTACGTAACCACTCAACCGACGAGAATTCTTTCCAGCCTTTAGTTGTACCGTCTTCGTTTTTATCTGAGCCCGCATACATACAGGTTTCCAATTGATTGGCGAATGATTTTATTTCTATCCATTCTATTTTTAAAGAGATACTGTTCTCCCGTGGTTTATTCTCAAGTAGCAAAGCGCCGGCACCGTCCGACAACATCCAGCGTAAAAAATCTTTTTCGAAAGAGATGATTGGATTTTTATCCATTTCAGCTAAACGCTCAGTTTCTTTTTCGAAATGTTCGGCACGCATTAAAGAGGATAGTTTTTCGGAACCTGTACACACCGCGTTTTTTGTACTGCCGGCAATAATGGCATTGTAACCGTATTTTAAACCCTGCATACTGGCACAACAGGCACCTGAGGCTGAAATCAATTCAACAGCCCCACATTTTAATTCTCCATGTACCATTACAGCATGTGATGGTAATAAATTATCAGGAGATGTAGTTCCACAGGCTAACAATTCTATATCGCTTTGTTTAAAATGAGCATCCGTTAATTTCTCAATAGCAAGCGCAGTCATTTTCGCGTTCGAGTGTGTTGACTTCCCATTCTTATCAATAGAATAATAACGGGTCTTAATCCCATTACTACGTAAGGTTAAACTTTTCCCTTTTGAAGGTAATCCGTCAATCAGTCCTAAATAAGATTCCATTTCATCGTTAGAAATGGGATTGTTCGGTAAAAATTTAGCGGCTTTGGTTATAAATACTTCCGGCATAATATTGCTTAAAATTAAACTAATTCTTTCTTTTTGTGACCATAGGTATCCCCTTTGGGATAAAACCACATGGTTGCTATGTCCTTTGTTATTTCATCATCCTGACCAATCGCATCAGCACTTGTTGTATCTGTCGAATCAGTATCCAAATTAATGGTGTAAGGATTTACTTTCATATTAGCTGGTGTTCCCTTCACCTGAGAACTCACATGCCTGAAAATTTCGGCTGCCGCTTTTTCAAGTACGGTTAAATTTTCAGAAATCTGTTGCATTAATTTTTCCGAACTTCCATGTTGTATATCGATACCTTGTTGGAATTTACGCAGAAATTCCAAATCAAAAGGATCGATGTACTTGTCAGAAAAAATTTCAGTATCGTACGGTTTCCATTGAATAAAAAAGTTCTGCATTTGAACGTGCAACTTAGTGAACTTTCTTCCCAGTCCTTTTTCCGAAGCAAATAATTCTTTTAATAATTTTAAATCAGTAAAAGCATTATTAGTAAACAGTAAAGCAAGTACCGACCAATACACGGCCCAATCCCAGAAAATTTTTACCACCATGATCTGAGTTGAACCCATTAACTGATATTTATTTTGGTAAATATGCGTCCAGCTTTCGAATAGCGACAAATGAGTTTGTTCATAAACTTTTGCGCGTACAGCAATATCTTCTCCTTTTAAATCACGTAAAATTAAATCCGATAACCAGGTATTGTTCATCGAAATAAAATCTGTACCGGGAGAATAGAATGGAT
This sequence comes from Sphingobacteriaceae bacterium, assembly GCA_023251695.1. Lineage (GTDB taxonomy): Bacteria > Bacteroidota > Bacteroidia > B-17B0 > Aurantibacillaceae > JAHEYG01. The sequence continues at coordinate 4,438 of JAHEYE010000184.1, forward strand.
CTAAGAATGGTCCTGATTCGCCTGTAGTTCCCCATCGTTCTGTGGCATCATAAACGCGTTGAGTATTATGACCGTAATGTTTCAGAATTAAAAAATCAAGTAAGCCACCATCTTCACCGAATGGTTTTACTTTCTCGTAACAAAGCGGTTCGTTTTTTTTGAGCCACTCCAATGCTTTCGGATATTGATTGATTGTATCAAACGGATGTAATTTCTGATCAGCAACAATTCCCAAGCTTGTATTTTTTGAACCTAATGGAATAACCCAAAACCAATAACCCGCATCCATGAAATGGACTGTACTTAAGTAACGTAATTTGGGTTTTAATTTATTTTTCCAAGTTGTGTTTTCACTCCAATCGTCAATGTCAACAACACCTTTTACACGCCACCAAACAGCGTTCACATCATGATCCCAATCTTTTTTAAATCCGAATTTATGTTTTAAAACATTTCCGCGACCTGAGGCATCGGCTGCCCATTTGCCTTTTGCTTTATGTTCTGTTTTATTGGCAATGTATGTGACTTCATTTTCTCCGTTCGAAAATGTGATATCTTTTACGCGCGCTCCCAAAACAACATCACAGCCTAATTCAATGGAGCGGCGCATTAATTCATTTTCCAAAGTACCGCGGTCTAATTGATGACTTGGTACCGGTAATTTTTCGCGCGGACCTAATTCAACGCGTGACGCAATATTTTCTTTGGTTTTGTTTTTGAAAAAGAAACGAAGTCCGTGTTTTGGTAATTCATGTTCTTCCAGATAACCTTTTAAATTTAAAACTTCGCGTAAGTAGTGGCTACCTAATTCAACCGTAGATTCTCCAACCTTATGTGCGGCTGTAGTTGCCTGAGCTTCTCTTTTTTCTAAAATTAAAACAGAGATATCGGGCTTATGTTTTTTAAGCTGCAGCGAAAGGGTGAGTCCGGCCAGACCACCACCTAAAATAACCACATCATACTGTTTTTGCATAATACCCCCCCGAATTTATCGGAAGGTTAAAATTACTAAATAATTCGCAAGGAATATCTATGAAAAAGGCAAAACCCCATAGCTATTTAAGCACTTTTAATTTACCATTTGTATAGGCAATAAGTTTCTTTGTTTATTAAAACATAATACATAATTTTGCTCCCCTATTATAAAATCCAGCTCCTATAGCTCAGCTGGTTAGAGCATCAGACTCATAATCTGAGGGTCCCTGGTTCGAGCCCAGGTGGGAGCACATAAAACCCCGGTTTAATCGGGGTTTTTTTTATCTTTATTGAAATGTTAGTACAAGGCAAGCATTATCAAACCATTTGGCTGAACGAAAAAGACAGCAGCTTTGTAAGTGTTATCGACCAAAGAGCACTCCCTCACGAGCTTAAAATAATCGACATTAAATCTGTTGATGAAGCAGCCTATGCGATTAAAGAAATGGTGGTTCGTGGCGCCCCTCTTATTGGTGTAACTGCTGCTTACGGCATGTATTTGGCAACTTTAGAAGCCGGTCCGGATAATTGTGATAGCTATATTAATACTGCGTTTCAAAAATTAGCAGCTACACGGCCAACAGCTATTAATTTGTTATGGGCTTTAAATGAATCGAAAAAAGTTATTGAGAAAACAGAAGATTTGGAGAACAAAAGAGCCGCCGCTTTACAAATTGCCAATCAGATAAAAGCTGATGATATTGAAATGTGCAGAAAAATCGGCGTTCACGGATTGGAAATAATAAAAAAAATAAGCGGACAAAAAAATGGAGATACCGTAAATATTTTGACGCATTGCAACGCAGGTTGGTTAGCTTGCGTGGACTGGGGAACTGCAACTTCATCCATTTATCACGCTCAAAAAGCAGGAATAAAAATTCATGTTTGGGTGGATGAAACCCGTCCGCGCAATCAAGGCGCAAGTCTTACCGCTTTTGAATTAGGAGAGCAAGGAATAAATCATACATTAATTTCAGATAATGCAGGGGGACATTTAATGCAACACGGAAAAGTGGATATGGTAATTGTTGGTTCCGACAGAGTAACTGCGGCCGGAGATGTAGCTAACAAAATCGGAACTTATTTAAAAGCCTTAGCTGCAAAAGACAATAATATTCCTTTTTATGCGGCAATGCCGGCTTCGACTATTGATTGGACGATTAAGAATGGCGTAAAAGAAATTCCAATTGAAGAGAGAAATCAAAACGAAGTAAAATACATCAGTGGAAAACATAATGGGGAAATTAAGGAAGTATTAATTTGTCCCGAAAATACACCGGCTTCTAATTATGGTTTTGATGTTACGCCTTCAAGGTTAATTAGCGGAATAATAACAGAGAAGGGAATTGCGGAAGCAAGTGAAGCAGGATTAAAAAAATTGTATTCGTAATGGTTGATGAAGGCGTCATAAAATACACTTGCAACTGGCGATTGTTTAATATGCCGGATGATGTTGATGTGTCTGAATTATTAAATAAACGAAACGAATTGTTTAAATTGAAACTGATTGGTTATGATAAAACCGACAGAGTTGGTTATGGCAACAT
>JAHEYE010000185.1 GCA_023251695.1 Sphingobacteriaceae bacterium
TTCAAAGGGGAAATATCCAGTCGGTTGGTTATGAAGAAGACCTTTCGGGTCTTGAGGTTACAAAAATTCCTTTTAATAAAGGATTAAGGGTTTATCTGCTTTCCGATGGTATGCAGGATCAGTTTGGTGGTTCTAATTTAAAAAAATATTCATCAAAGAGAATTGTTGACTCGCTTGAAAAACATAAAGACATGCCGTTTGACGAAGAATGCGAGTATGTAGTGACGGAATTTTTACTTTGGAAGGACGTCACCCAGCAAGTCGACGATATTTGTTTCTTTGCGTTTGAATTATTTTCAGGTTCTTAAACCAGCACCAAAGGTACTTTTATATTGTGTCTCACCCCTTCAATCGTAGTTCCCAATAAAATATCCTTAAAGGTTTTATGACCATGTGTACCCATCACAAGTATGTCGCAATTGTTTTTTGAAACCAGTTCCGGAATTGAGGTTTTCGGATTTCCATATCCCAATGCGATTCCGCAATTAAAACCTTTAGCGCTTAATTGTTCAGCATGCTGTTTTAAAAACTGATAATCCTGCTCGCGTTCCATGTCAAAAGAATCCTCTCCGTAAACAACAGCGTTAGTACTTTCTAAAACATGCACTAATAAATATCCGGCATCAGTACCTCCCAGTCCAATTGCTTTACTAATTGCTTTATTATCGCTTGTACTAAAATCAACTGCGATGGCTATTTTTTTGTACTTATTACTTTCAGAAAAAACAATTGGAATGTATTCACCATGGAATTTGGCATTGATTACAGAATCCCGCTTCCTGATAAAGGGAACAATAATAATATAAAGCAACATTAAAGCACATAGCAAACATAGAGGTACAACAGTAAAACTAATTAAAATAGCGTTATCAGAACTCCGGATCCAATCGGTGAGTTCGTTGAACACCATTTTTATATTCAAACTGATAATGATAATGGCGGCAATCCAGGATAATATTTTTTGCCAAACCGGAATGACAAATTCACGCATTTTGTTTTTATCACTTACAAAATGAATAAGAGGAATCACAGCGAAACCGAGTTGTAAACTTAAAATCACTTGACTTAGAATTAATAATTTTCCCGTGCTTTCTTCGCCCAAAATAATAATTACAAGTAAAGCTGGTACAATGGCTATTAAACGCGTTAACAATCTCCTTATCCATGGTTGTAAACGTAAATTCAGATAACCTTCCATTACAACTTGGCCAGCCAGTGTTCCTGTTATCGTTGAGCTTTGTCCTGCCGCAATTAAAGCGACTGCGAATAGCAATGGAGCTAATGTGTTTCCGAGCATTGGTTCGAGTAAACGGTGTGCGTCCTGAATTTCCGTTACATCATTAACACCATGTGAATAGAAAGAAGCTGCTGCTAAAATTAAGATGGCTGCGTTGACAAACAGCGCCAGATTAAGGGCAATTGTACTATCAATAACATTAAACCGTATTGCTTTTTTAATATCAAACGAATTCCGGTTAAACTTGCGCGTTTGCACAAGAGAGCTATGTAGGTACAAATTATGAGGCATTACTGTAGCACCAATTATTCCAATGGCGATGTATAAAGCTTCTTCGTTCGCGATTCCGGGAATAATTCCTTTGGCAACTTCTCCCAAATCGGGTTTTGCAATCGTTAACTGTATTAAAAACGAAACGCCGATCAATACAACCAAAGAAATGATGAATGCTTCCAGCTTACGGATTCCGCGGTTTAGCAGAAACAACAAAACGAAACTATCCAGCACTGTAATACAAACACCGGTTATCAAAGAAACACCCGGAAACAATAAATGGATACCAATAGCCATACCAATAACTTCCGCCAGATCACAAGCCGCAATCGCAATTTCGGCGAGGAAGTATAAAAATAAATTAACCAAACGGGGATAACTTTCCCTACTCGCCTGAGCTAAATCTTTTCCTGTAACAATTCCTAAACGCGCACAGTGACTCTGAAGTAATAAGGCAGTGAGGTTACTCATCACCAAAACCCAAATTAAACTGTAACCGAATTTACTTCCCCCAGCAATATCAGTGGCCCAATTACCCGGATCCATATAGCCAACACTAATCATATAAGCCGGACCAAAAAAAGCGAATAAACTCCGCCAGCGCGATTTCCCGGCAGTGTTTACCGAAGCATGAACCTCTTCTAACGATTTGCCCGAGGATTTATTCATGGTTTCAGTTTTACCAAAATATTTGAAGCTGCTTTATGGCTCAAAAACAAAGTGCGCTTGTTATTTATTCTTACCGTAACCGATTTGTCATAATTATTATGTTCCTCAATTTTTATCTGTTGACCCAAACAAATTCCGGAGTCGGACAAGAGGCGTAGGAATTCTGTACTATGGTCGGATACACCGGTAACTATCAATGCTGATTTTTTTGCAGCCAATGATAATGGAATAGATTTTGAAGTCAAAAATTTTCCTGAAGCGTCAGGAATAGGATCGCCATGTGGATCAGCTTTCGGATTTCCTAAATAATTATCCAGTTTTTGAATTAAATCATCACTTTGAATGTGCTCCAACTGCTCCGCTATTTCGTGAACCTCATCCCATTTGAATTTTAATTTTTCAACCAGAAAAAATTCCCATAAACGGTGCTTTCGTATGACTTTTACTGCTGCTTTTTTTCCTTTTTCGGTTAGTTTGACACCGCGGTAAGGCCTATAATCGATTAACTTTTTTTCGGCCAAACGCTTTAGCATATCCGTTACAGATGCCGCTTTGTTCTTTAAATGCTCTGATATCTGGTTAGTACTTACCTCCTGCTCGTTATATAAACGACCAAGTGCAAAGATTGCCTTTAAGTAATTTTCTTCTGTATAAGAGACTAACATCCTGCAAATATACATATTTAAATCGACCTAAAAAATAATTTAGGGTAGTCTAAATTAGCACTTTAAAAGGCCTTTTTTCTCCCCCATTTTGGGGTTTTGGAGCCATCCCTAAATATATTAGATTTGTGTACCAACATTCTATTATGAAGAACCTAAAACTTTTAATCATTAGCGCCGCTTTAGTTTTCAGTCAGTATGCTTTTGCACAAGACAAAAAAGAAAATAAACCGGCTGCTCCCACTGACCCATTATTAAAAGCCGAAACTTACTCAACTTTATCTTTCCGTAGTATCGGTCCGGCGGTAACATCCGGCCGTATTATTGATTTGGCTGTGAATCCCAAAAACAAAAACGAATGGTACATTGCTGCAGCAGCAGGAGGCATTTGGAAAACCTCGAATGCAGGCGTTACCTTCTCACCAATTTTCGACGGGCAAAATGTTTATTCGATGGGCTGTGTATCTATTGACCCCTCTAACACAAATGTAATCTGGGTGGGAACCGGCGAAAATAACAATCAGCGTGCTGTTGGTTACGGTGATGGTGTTTATAAAAGTGAAGACGGAGGAAAAACATGGAAAAACATGGGTCTCTCAAAATCTGAACACATTGGAAATATTGAAATCGATCCGGATAACGGTGACATAGTTTACGTTTCAGCTTATGGTCCGCTATGGAACGCAGGTGGCGAACGCGGAATCTATAAAACAACCGACGGAGGTAAAACGTGGAAACAAGTTTTGAATGTAAGCGAGAATACAGGCTTTAATGAAGTTCATATCGACCCAAAACACAATAATATCCTATACGCAGCTGCACACCAACGTCGTCGTCACGAATGGACTTACATCAGTGGTGGTCCGGAAAGCGCCATTTACAAAAGTACTGATAGTGGTTTGACCTGGAATAAATTAACTAACGGTCTCCCGACAAATGACATGGGGCGTATCTCTCTTGCCATATCGCCTGTGAATACAGATGTTGTTTATGCTATTATAGAAGCCACTGAAGGAAAAGGATTTTATAAAAGTTCCAACCGCGGTGCAAGCTGGGACAAACAAAGTGATTGGAGTACTGCAGGAAATTATTATCAGGAAATTTTTTGTGATCCTAAGAATGTAGACAAAGTATACTCGATGGATACATGGTTACAAGTAACGACCGACGGCGGAAAAACTTTTAAAGGTCTTGGTGAAAAAAACAAACACGTCGACAATCATGCAATTTATATTGATCCGCGTAATACTTCCCACATGTTAGTTGGCTGCGACGGCGGGTTGTATGAAACATTTGATAATGCTGCCACCTGGGATTACAAATCTAACTTGCCCATAACGCAATTTTACCGCGTTTGTACAGATAATAACCTTCCGTTCTATAATATTTATGGAGGTACACAGGACAATAACTCATTAGGCGGGCCTTCGCGAACCATCAGTGGAACAGGAATTATTAATGCGGATTGGTTTGTAACGGTTGGAGGTGATGGTTTTCAGAGCCGCGTTGATCCAACAGATCCCAATATTGTATATAGCGAATGGCAATACGGAGGCTTGGTGCGTTACGACAGAAAATCGGGAGAAGCAATTGACATAAGGCCACAAGAAAAATCAGGGGAACCGGCCTATCGGTTTAATTGGGATGCCCCATTATTGATTAGCAATTTCGATAACAAGCGGATTTATTTTGCGGCCAATAAAGTTTTCAGAAGCGACGACAGAGGAAATACATGGAAAGTGATTAGTCCTGATTTATCACGTGCTATCGACAGGAACAAACTTCCTGTAATGGGAAAAGTATGGAGCATGGATGCTGTTGCCAAAAACCAGTCCACTTCAATTTACGGAAACATTACTGCGCTTGGAGAATCACCAAAAAACGAAAATATTATTTACGCGGGAACCGATGACGGATTAATTCAAACCACGGCGGATGGTGGAAAAACATGGAACAAAGTTTCACAATCACCCTCTACAAATACAGGAGGAGTAACTTTAGGTCCGCTAGTAAATTTTATAATGGCATCGCAGCACGATGAGAATGTTGCTTATGCTGTATTAAACAATCACAGAAACGGGGATTTTAAACCCTACCTAGTAAAGACTTCAGATAAAGGAAAAACATGGACAAGTATTAGCGGAAATTTACCTGAGAAGGGTTCTGCATACAGCATGGCTGAAGACCATATTAATAAAGACTTATTATTCTGCGGAACCGAGTTTGGTTTTTATTTCAGTAATGACGGCGGAAAAAACTGGATTGAAATTAAAAGCGGCTTACCGGAAGCTATTTGCATAAAAGACATTGCCATTCAGAAAAGAGAGAATGACATTGTTATTGCAACTTTCGGGCGTGGTTTTTATGTGATTGATAATTACAGTTTACTCAGAGATATTAAAAAGGAAAATCTGGACAAGAAGGCTTTTATTTTTCCTGTCAAGGACGGTTTAGTGTTTAATGAATCTACGCCTTACGGTCATAAAGGAAAATCCTTTCAGGGTGCTTCCATGTTCACAGCTTCTAACCCTCCTATTGGTGCAACAATTACTTATAATATAAAAGATGCATACAAAACCATAAAAGACAAACGGAAAGAAAGTGAAAAAGAAAAAATAAAAGCTGGCAAAGATGTATTTTATCCTAGTGCCGACAGCATACGTGTTGAAGACAATGAAGAAGCTGCTTATGTTTTAGTTGTTATAACAGATGAACAAGGTAATGAAATCCGTAAATTAAAACAGGACGGAAGCAAAGGAATGAAAAAAATTACCTGGGACGGTCGCCTTGAGGTGACAGGCCCGGTAACTTTTTACGTACCAAATCCAGATAATCCCTATGAAGGTGCTGATCAGGGACCGGTGGCAATACCGGGAAAATATTATGCGCATATCATTAAAGTTTATGAAGGGAAAACAGAAATATTAAGTGAAAAGACAGCGTTTAACTTAGTCACGCTTCAAAACTCAACTTTGCCTGTTCCCGATCAAAAAGAAATGATGGAATTCAATAAAGCATTGGGTGAATTCAGAAGAGTGATGAGTGGCAGTGAGGCTTACATGGGAAATATGAACGAGCGTATAAAGTATTTAAAAGCCGGTTTGCAAAAAGGACCTACAAGTTCTATGAACTTATTGGCCGATTTAAAATTAATCGAAAATCAATTGAAAGATATTTCTTTTGCTATGCATGGCGATGGCAGTTTAGCCAGACGTGAATTTGAAACTTTACCCGGTTTGAGCGGTGTGCTTGAAAACATTGCCGGCAATACTTGGTCTAATTCTTTAGGGGCAACGAATACTAATAAAGAAAAACTAATTGAAGTAAAAGAAAAGTTTAAATCTGTTTATAATCAGATTAAAGATGCTTCGGGGAAATTAGTCGATTTGGAGACAAAAGCAGAAAACCTGAAATTGCCTTCAACTCCGGGCCGATTGCCTAAATTTGAATAAATATTAAAACCTCTGCGAAACAGAGGTTTTTTTTGTATCTTGTCACTAAAATTTATTAATCATGAAAAAAATATTTTTGATTTTAGCATTATTAGGATTCAGTTACGGTTTTTCACAAAACAAAACGACTGACATCCTCGGAACCTACATGAATCCGGATGCAGACGCGATTTTAAAAGTTTATGAGAGTGGCGGTAAATATTTCGGGAAATTGGTTTGGATAAAAAAACCTGAGAGTCTTGATGCCAACAATCCTGATCCGGCTAAAAGAAGTCAGAAAAAATTGGGGATGGTGATCATGAATAATTTTGTTTTTGACGGTGACGACACTTGGGAAAAAGGAACTATCTACGATCCGAAAAACGGAAAGACTTACGATTGTAAAGTAACACGTGACACAAAAGGCAATTTAGACATCCGTGGTTTTATTGGGATTTCACTTATCGGAAGAACATCTCACTTCACAAAAATTGATTTTAAGGAGCCCTAAATGCATCCCAGATCACTTATTGTAATTTCCTTTCTCCTTTTCAATTTAACTTCATTTGCACAAATCCAGGCAGACGAAATTCAGGGTTACTATATGTCGCCCGGAAAAAACAGCATTTTTAAATTCTATAAAGGCAATCATAATAAATATTACGGTAAAATAATCTG
>JAHEYE010000186.1 GCA_023251695.1 Sphingobacteriaceae bacterium
CACTTATGCTAAAGAAAATCGAACATATAGGTATTGCTGTTAAGAATCTTGAAAACGCTAATGAGCTGTTTAAAAAATTGTTCGGTAAAGAACATTACAAGATTGAAAAAGTGGAGAGCGAGGCTGTGAGTACGAGTTTTTTTATGCTTGGGGAAACAAAGATAGAGTTAATTGCTGCCACCAACAGCGAAAGCACGATAACAAAATTCATTGAAAAAAAGGGGGAAGGCATTCATCACATTGCTTACACGGTTGATGATATTAAGACTGAAATGGAACGTTTAAAACTTGAAGGTTTTGAATTTATTAATCAAGAACCTAAAGAAGGTGCCGATAACAAACTAATTTGTTTCTTACATCCTAAAAGCACCAACGGCGTTTTGGTTGAATTGTGTCAGGAGAAAAAATAAATTATTTTTTATCAAATACATTGAAGGAATTTGCAGTAAGATTTCCTAAAAACTCATGTAAGGGATGTTTAGGATTACTCTCCACCTGCGAAATAATTTTTTCCATTTCCTTCAATAATTGTGGAGTGCTGTCGTCATAAACATCTCCTTGCAGAAATTTTAAAACTTCCAATCTGTATTTAGGATGATTCACAAAATAAGTGAACAACACATTTAAGCGGTAATACATTTTTATAAAATTATACCAATTGTTTACGCCCGCTTTTATCGTTTTTTCATAGGAAGAAAAAGAAGAGGCCGTATAGTTTTTATTTTTCAAAGCTTCAATAATATCCCTGCTCGCAAAACGCGCGCTATTCAATGCAACGCTCACCCCGCTCGAAAAAATAGGATCTACAAACCTTGCAGCATCGCCTATCAATATTAAATTATCGTGCACTAATTGTGAGATGGCATAACTGTAATCGGCTTCCACTGTAAACGGACGGCTTTGTTTTGCTTTTCTTAATTCGGTTTCTAATTCAGGGCGGGTGGCCACGCATTCCCAAAAAAACTTTTCTCTCTCCGCCTCTGTCTTTGGAAAATTATTCTTTTGTGTTACCACTCCAAAACTGGTCTCCGTTTCGTTAATCGGTATTTGCCATATCCATGAGTTAGAAACAGGAATAAAATGTATATAAATATTATTAGGGTTTTCAAAAGCATGGCGGTTAAACCCATTGAACCAAGTATGAAAAGCACATTGATTAAAAACAGCGTCTTTTACCTTTATTCCCAGTTTGTTTCCTATGAATGTCTTTCGTCCACTCGCATCCACCAAAATCTTACAATAATGTTTATGCTCTGTTTTATCTTTTGTCCTTACTCCCACTTCTACTTTATCTGAAGAAATAAAATCAACATGATAAACATCTGTTTCTTCAAAAACTTTCGCCCCGCATTCCCCGGCGTGTTCCAATAATATTTTATCAAACAGTCCGCGGTCGACATGATAAGTGTAATTCTGATTTACTCCTGATTGTTCGCGTTCCTCAAAACGGATGTTGGCATCAGCTTCTTCTATACCTTCCCAATCATGATCAAAAATTTTATTTGAATTATAAGTGGTCCATGATGCGCCGAATTTTTTCGGGAAGCCATGCTCTTCCATTTTATGGGTAAAATTCAACTCATCGAATACACGTGTACTGGAAGGAACTAAAGATTCGCCTACATGCGGACGGGGAAATTTTTCTTTTTCGAAAACAATACAGCTTACCCCTGCTTTTGCAAGATAGGAACCCATTGCGCTTCCTGCAGGACCACCACCGATAATAATTACATCAACTTCCATATTAATCTTCTATTCCCAAATGTATTAAAGCATCGCCTTCGTTTACGACCGGTTGATTATTTATGCCAACTATATACCCATCAACAGTTGCCAACACTTTATGTTCTTCTCCGCCAAAAGGATTACAAATGACGCCTAGCAAATCTCCCTTCCTTACGTAAGCACCGTTATTCGCATTCATATGAAACAAACCGCTTGCGGCAGCACGTATCCATGTGTCATCCTTTAATTTTACGCTCGGGTTATCCGGAATATCTAAGTCCAGCATTTTATACGCTTTCATTAAACGTAAACAGCCGCTTAATCCTTCGTTAATGGATAAATAATCAAAACGCATACTTTCACCGCCCTCAAAAACCAGAATGGGTTTATTTTTCTTGGCAGCCTCCTTCCGCAATGTTCCGTCGCGGTAATTACTGTCGATAATTAAAGGTGCCGAAAATTTTTTGGCGATCGCTAAATTTTCAGGGAAATCAAAAACACAGCGTATTTGCGGATAGTTATTTATTTTTGCCCCGCCGGTATGAAAATCAATTCCAAAATCAATTAGCGGAATAATATGTTTCATTAAATCGTAAGCAATTCTGCTTCCAAGCGAACCATTTTTTGTTCCCGGAAAACAGCGGTTTAAATCGCGCCCATCGGGTAAATCTCTGGTAGAATATAAAAAAGAAACAATGTTTATTACTGGAATAGCAATAATAGTTCCACACTTGATATTTTTTACCTCATCGCGTTCAACCAATTTGCGGATAATTTCAATTCCATTGGTTTCTTCACCATGCAAACCTGCACTGAATAAAATAGTAGGCCCCGGTTTTTTTGAACGGATGACATGCACCGGGATCTTGATAGACGATTTGGTGTGAAGCTCGTAAGAATTAAGAATAACGGTTTTGTTTTCGCCCGGCTTTATTTCTTGTCCGTTAATTGAAATGGTACTCATACTTATTCTCCCGGCTTATTAAATTCGTTCCTTTCAACGTACTCAATTATTTTTCCTGCAATATCAATTCCTGTTGCGCCCTCAATGCCTTCTAATCCCGGGGATGAATTTACTTCCATTACTAATGGCCCTCTCTCACTCTGTAATAAATCAACACCTGCAATATTCAAACCTAATTTTTTTGCGGCCTTAATCGCAGTTGCTCTTTCTTCTGCACTTAAATTTATTACAGTTGCACTTCCGCCTCTGTGCAAATTACTTCTGAACTCACCTTCTTTAGCCTGACGTTTCATGGCTCCAACAATTTGTCCGTCCACCATAAATACACGTAAATCTGCGCCTTTCGATTCTTTAATGAATTCCTGAACCAAAATACTTGCATCTAATTTCAAGAATGCCTCGATTACAGATTTTGCTGCTTTTTGATTTTCCGCTAAAATAACGCCAATGCCTTGCGTACCTTCCAGTAATTTTATAACACAAGGCGCACCACCGATGGCTTCAATAACGCTATCAATATCTTTATCTTTTGGTGAAGAGGCAAATGCTGTTTTAGGAATTCCCAAACCTGCTCGCGCTAAAATTTGTAAGCTGCGGAGTTTATCCCGCGAGCGGACAAGCGCTTGTGATTCTACTGCCGTAAAAATTTTCATCATCTCGAACTGACGCACAACCGCAGAACCGTAAAAGGTTGCTGAAGCCCCAATGCGCGGAATAACGGCATTAACGCCTGTTACTTCTTTTCCGTTATAATAAATATGCGGACGGCCCTGTTCAATTACCAATACACACTTCATGTGATCTAGTAACAAAACCTCATGCCCTCTTTTCTCACCGGCTTCAATTATCCTTCTGGTAGAATATAAATTACGGTTACGTGATAATAATGCTATTTTCATGATATAATGGGGAGCTAAATATAATCATTTATTGCTTTCGTCATCCGCACACCGCCGGTGTGAATTTTGCTGACATCGATCAGAAATTTACCTTTTAACAAACGGCGTCCAATCAATACGGGATAACGCATATTTTCGCGGTCGCTTAAAGATATAGTGGTGAGAATTGTTTTTCTGCCGATCTTTATAGGTGTTTTAATAACGTACCGCTCTTCCATTTCACCGAAAGAATTTTTTATTCTCTTTCTGAAAAAATCCTTGAATTCATGTTTTCCTGCTTCCGTTTCGAAAACCAGAAAAGAAGTGCCCGACTTATTTTCTAAGCTTATGTTTTTACAATGCAGTGATGATGTATAAGCACCGGTATCAATTTTTCCTTCCACCGAAAATAATTTCAGTTCCGGAAAGTCAACATATTCCCGACGGCCTACCAGGCGTATTTTATTTTCTGCTTTTTTCATTTACCAAAGGCTTAATTTACAAAAAAATGATTAAATCTGGACAAACATACATCTTTTGAAATCGCTTTGCCATCTTTAACATGATTAATTAAATGCCCGGCAAAATACGGTGCCAGCATTACGCCTTTGGTACCAAAGCCGTTGAATAAATACATATTGTTGTGTTTTGGGTGCGGACCGATTACCGGACGACGGTCTAAAACAGATGGCCTTATCCCTGCTTCCTGTGCTAAAACTTTAATTTCACAATCTGCTATCTTTTCAAGTTTCGACAGCAGCTCTTTTAAAGCATCACCTGTGGTGTTTTCAGACAGGTCCTCCCAATTATAAGTAGCTCCTGCTTTGTACAATCCTTTTGCAAGAGGTAAAAGAAATGCATTTTTGTTTATGATATTATTTCCTGTGTTCAGATCGTTCATTTCAACGGTGAGCACTTCACCTTTTGCGGGTTTAAAAGGCAAATAATTGAAGTAAGGATTATTCTTCACCAAATAACCATCTGCAAAAACAATTCTTTTTGCTGAGACATTTTTGTAAGTAATAATTTCTCCCGCTTTCAAAGCAGAATGATCAAATACTTCGTTTATCAAACTATCGTTCGCTGCTAAAAAGTCCTTGGTCGCATTTAAAAACACGCTTACATCAAGATTCCCTGCCTGTAAAACTTTTGAGTGCCCGTATGCTGTTTTTTTTACATGTTTAAAATTATTTTCGGAAAGTACTTCATTTAAGAGGTAGTTTTTTAATTCGAAAGAAGATTTTACCTGCCACAAATCAGCCTCCTGCTGCTCCGAAAAAATTTTTAAGATATTTCTTTCGGTGATGAATTTAGAATTCAGTTTTGTTTCAGCCCCTCTGTAAAATTTCAACATTTCAGGAAGCAAGTCATCCACCATCCAGCTTTTGGTGAGTCTTTTAAAAACAACGGGATTCCAAATGCCTGCTGCAATTTTTGAGCAGGATGACAATTCAGGTTTATCAATCACTTTCACGCTAAAACCCTGCTCTATTAATTTTAACGACAATACACTTCCCGCAAGGCCTTGTCCCACAACTATGAAATCTGTGTCGCTCATAAAAATTTTAGCAGTTATTTCTTTTTCGACCGGCCCCGTTTTTCCCCACGGTAAGCTCCTGAAAAATAACAGACAAGTCCGGCACCAAGAATTTTCTGTTTATCGCTTATGTCGGCAAACAATTCAATGCCCAATCCAACATCATACTTAACTTTATAAACTGCCTGTAAACGCAGATAAGCCCCGAGAGCATAATTATATTTTACATTATACAAGCCCGATGTATCCTTTGTTGCCGTAGCAAAATAGGAATAGGAAGGTCCTATAAAACCCGCCAGATTATATTTGTCTTTCTCAATACGGTAACCATAACAAATGTGCCCGGATAAATTTTTGTTCCTTAAAAAATAATCACCGCTCATTAATACGCCAAAACCTAAATATTCCTTAGTGATATGAAAGGTGAAGTCAACGTTAATAAAACTCTGCGTCCTGTCTCTGATGTCCGACCATGCCTTGCCGCCGCCAAAAGTCAAATAATTATTATAAAACCGGTACCTTTTTCCATCGTAAATTACTTCACGCTTACGGTTATAGGGTAACGTATCCTTTTGTGCCACAGCAAAAGAAACGCTTAAAGTTAAAATTATGAGGAGTATCTTTTTCAATACTGCTAATTTACATACAATCAATTATATTTTAAGGTATATTTGTTGTAATTGTGAAGTTTTACATATACATATTTATCGTTCTTTCCGCATTTTTATATTCTTGCAGAAACGATGCATCATCTGTATCGTCGGAAACCACAAAAACCGACAGCAGCACCTCATCCTTTAACTGGATTGAGGGAAAGTATCTTGTTATGAACGACCAATCCGGTTTTTATTATGAAGAATGGAAAAAAGTAGACGCAAATAATTACACGGGTAGAGGTTATTTTTTGAAGAAGGATGGCATTGATACCTTGTATAGCATTAAAATGCGCTTGATGCATGAAAAAGATAAGACTATTTTGTTTTACGATGTAAAAGATCAAAAGGAAACAAAGGAAACAGAATTTACACTAACCAAGGGCGAAAACAATGTTTATGTTTTTGAAAACCCTTTCCGCGATTTTCCATCCATTCTCCAATATAAAATCATGGGTGATAATACTATTGATGTGACCGAGCGCGGTTTCGAAAAGAACAAGGAAAAGGTAGTTACCTACCAGGCGCGGAAGATTGATTAAAAGAATGCGCGCACCTGCGCACCGCCTATGTGCACAATATTAGAGTTAGGCGATTTCCTTCCATCATAATTAATACTTATCTGTATGTTTCCGGTCAAATTCCGCTGATAACTGATGGTCCAGGTGTAATTATAGCCGGGCTTTAAGGCATTCAGCATTTCATAAGCAACCGGTGAACTTTCTATATCATTATAAGTAATGGTCAGAAAATCGGCACGTAAATTAAAACTTCCTTTTTCAGATTGATTGTAACGCATCTCCAAGGCATAATCGTTAATTAATGCTTTTTGGAAACCTCCCTCAGCCAGGTTTTGTTTTTGCGTGTATTTAAATATACCGCTTATGCGGAATGCTGTACTGGGTTGAAAACTTAATTTCTCCTCTAAATCATAAAACTCAATCTTATAATTCCTTGTTTTAAAATATTCCGAACTGTATGTTTTATATCCTCCCGAATTATTACTTAGAAAACTCCAGGCCTTTAAAAAATTTAAGCGGATACGAACTTCATGCGAAAAATTATCGCGCGCATCAAATCCATTTAATAATAATTGTTTGCTTTTATTATTGAGGAAATTATAATCCATGCCGAAAAAAGTGGCCGACTGGTTAAAAAACAAACTCT
>JAHEYE010000187.1 GCA_023251695.1 Sphingobacteriaceae bacterium
CCAATGCCAATTTGATTATACTGAATGAAATCACAAATTTTTCGTCGGGGATGATGTCGGAATTGATTAAATATGCCGACAATGGTGGTTACCTGGCGATCATTCCGGCAGCTAAACTCAATACACTAAACTATAACGATTTTTTTAAGCCCCTTGGATTAGCTCCTATTTCTGATTTGGATACATTACGTTTAAAAGTGGAGAAAACGGATTTTAAGACGGGGTTTTATGAAGGTGTGTTTGATAAAATTGATGAGCGGATGGATTTGCCCTTGGTAAGAAAACGCTACAGATTTAATTTAAGTGCAAAAAATAATATTCATCCTATTTTGAAATTAAACAATGGTGAGACCTGGCTTGGCGAGCTGCCTTATAAAAGCGCGCATATTTATATTTTTTCGGGAGCCCTTGACGAAAGTTTTACCAATTTCTGCAAGCATGCGCTGTTTGTTCCAACCATTTACAAAATGGCCATCAACAGTTTAAAACCTGCGCCGCTTTATTATTACACACAAAGCAATTCAGTAATCAGTTTAAACCCACTGAAGGAAAAAAGCGAAGAGCCACTTCATTTAACCGAGATCAACAACAAATTTGATATCATTCCGGAAATGAGAATCACCAATAACCGCCTGAATATTTATACACAGAACCAGATTAGTAATCCCGGCTTCTTTAAACTAAACCATAAGGGCAACAGTTTACTCGCTTTGGCCTTTAATTATAACCGTTTGGAGTCGGGCTTGGAGTTTTTTACCAATGAAGAGATAGAAAAGAGCATTGCCGAGAACAACCTCATTTCTTTTAAGAATCTGGTGGCTTCGGAGAAGTCGTTGACCGCCTCTGTAGCTGAAATAAGCGGTAATGTTAAACTTTGGAAATTATTTATTATCTTCACGCTGGCTTTTATAGCCATAGAAATAGCACTGATTAGATTATTAAGATGAATGTATTAATCAAGCAAGCTAAAATCATCTGCCCCAAAAGCAGCTTCCATCATAAAACCGTTGACGTATTAATTGAAAACGGTATCATCACCCAAATTAAAAAAGAGATTACTGCCAAGGATGTAAAAACCATTGAAGAGAAAGGTTTAATGCTTTCTATCGGTTGGCTGGATATGCAGGCAAATTTTTGCGATCCGGGCTTTGAACACAAAGAAGATTTAGAGAGCGGATTAAAAGCAGCAGCAGCAGGTGGATTTACAGCCGTATGTGTGGTGAGCGGAACAAATCCCCCACTCCATAACAAAGCACAAATTGAATACGTAATTAACCGTGCTAAAAATAATCTGGTAAATGTTTATCCCATCGGGACTTTGAGTCAGAACCAGGAAGGAAAAGATCTTTCGGAAATGTACGATATGAAACTGGCAGGCGCGGTTGCTTACAGCGATTATAAAACGCCGGTGCAAGATGCAGGTTTGATTCTGAGAGCGCTGCAATATTCGGAAAACATCAACAGCTTCATTATTACACACTGCGACGATAAAAGTATTTCGCACGGCGGACAAATGAACGAAGGTGAGGCGCAGACATCGCTTGGATTAAAAGGAATTCCTGCGCTAGCCGAAGAAATAATGTTACAAAGAAATATTTCTGTACTCGAATACGCCGGCGGAAAATTACACATACCAACTATCAGTACTAAAGGAAGCGTTGAATTAATTAAAAAAGCAAAAGCAAACGGATTACAAATTACCTGCGGCATAGCTGCTCACAACTTATTGTTAGATGATTCATCGCTTGCAGATTTCGATACGAACTACAAAGTGAACCCTCCATTGAGAAGCAAAAAAGATGTGGAGGCAGTCCGCAAAGCGTTAGAGAACGGAATTATTGATGTGGTGGTGAGTGATCACCGGCCGCAGGATATAGAATGTAAAGATTTGGAATTTGATTTGGCAGACAACGGCATCATTGCTTTACAAACTGCATTTGCAAGTGCTAATACAGCTTTAAAAGGTGAAGCAGAAAATTTAATTGAAGCTTTAACAAGCAACCCCTATAAAATTTTAGGATTAGAATTACCAAAAATTGAAGAGGGCGAAAAAGCGAATCTGACTTTGTTTACTACCAACGGAGAAACTAATCTGAACGAAAAAGAAATTCTTTCTAAATCGAAGAATACGCCTTTCGCAGGAAAAGCATTACAAGGAAAAGTAGTTGGAACTGTAAATAATAATAAAGGATACTGGAATTAATCGTTAGGTCATCCTGAACTTGTTTCAGGATCTTATTGCAAGGTTTAGCATGAAAACAGCATTTCGTTTTATATTTTTTCTTTCTGCAGTTATTATTTTATTCAGCTGCAAAAAATATCCTGAAAATAATTTATGGTTTAAGTCGCCGAATAGCGCCATGATTGGTGTTTGGAAACTGGAATTGTTGAGTGTGAATGGAACAGATTCAACGGCCTATGATGATGTATCGATGTATGTTCAGGAAGGAATTGAGTTTCTGGATGAGGACATGCGCTTTAAAGAACAATATGAAGGCGGATGGAAACTGGATAAGAAAAAGAAAAATGTGACCATCACTTCCGGCTATTACGGCGGAGGTAAATTATTCGTTCCGCAAAAAAACCTGTTCCGCGACAACCAAATCTGGAAGATCGAGAAATTAACCAAAAGTGCTTTCTGGTTAAGTGTTACTAATAGTGGTTCGGCTTATCTCGTTAAGTTCAGGCATTAGAAAAAAGAGTAGTATTTCTTTGCCTTCTCTATTCCTTTTTCATCTCTGAAAACCATAAACATATGCCTAAAAGCATTTCTTTTTTCAACAAATTTCAGAACGGAATATCCGATTACGTCTTTCTCAATCATGTTAGTGGCTTTATTAAAGTACCAGGTCTCGTAAAAATCAATCCGGCAAATATCCATGAATATGGAAGTGGAATCGCAAGCGAAGCTTTTCGTAATTGTTTCAACGCCTTTTGCGTCGAAGGTTGATTCAATGATGGAATCACACTTAAAAAAGATATTTTTTACAGCTGTCCGGTCCAATGCTTTGCTTTCGACTGAAAGATAAACTTTTGATTTCGGATCGTTCATGAGTAATTGTAATGCTATTGCAAGCTGATTGAACTGGACATTATCGAGATACTTTGCCGGTTCACTAATAAGGTTTTCGTAACAAAACATCGGTACTCTGGCGCTATCAATATCAATTAATTTTTTATAAACAGTTCTGACACGGTTAGTGTCTTTTAATACCGACTTGCTTACAATGAAGGGAGTGATCTCAATTCTGGTATCTGAAACCTCAACAGGTTGTGTGTTGCAGGAAACAATTAAAAAAATTGCGGGGAACAAAATTAACTTTTTCATACGCTTAGGTTTTAATAACATAATCCTAAACAAGCAAAAAGTCACAATTTAATCAGCGAAATAATATTTTTTCGCTTTATCTATTGCTTGCTGGTCGCGGAAAACCAGAAATACTTCTTTAAAAGCTTCTTTAAATGGTACATAACTGAATACCGAGTATCCTAAAGTTTCTTTTTCGATTAAATTGGTTTTTGTGTTTAAATACCAGGATTCGAAAAAATAAATCATACTTACACCGTTCATAATTGTGCTTGAGTCGCAGGCAAAGTATGGTTTACTGATAGCGTTCCCTAAAGTATCCATTTCGATTACCGAATCGCAACGCACAAAACGTTCGCGTAATTGAGTTACTGTGGCCGGCTTATTAAAATCGGGCGAACTAACGAACACGCGTGCTGTCGGATTCCTGATTATTGCCCACATCGCATCGGTTAATACTTTCAACTGCTGCTCATTTAAAAATTCTTCTTTCTCCACCAAAAACATATTGGTATCGATAAGATGTAAATCTTTTACAAAAACTTTATTCCGGTAAAACGGAGTGATTTCAATCCGTTCTTCGTTTGTTTTTTTATCCGAATGTTTTTTCCGTCCGCAATTTGTCAACAAAAGCGAAACAAAAACGGAAAGTAGTATCAGTTTTTTCATTGCGCCTGTTTATTAAAATAATATTTGCGTGCTTTTTCCAAAGCCTTCTCATTTACAAAAACGTCAAACAATTCCCTGAAGGCCATTTTATCCGGCACATATTCGTGAACAGAATATCCTAATAGTTCTCTTTCAATCATATTAGTAGCTGAATTAAAATACCAACTCTCGAAAAAACGGATTTGATTAATATTACGGATAGTGGTAACGGAATCGCACATGTATTTGGATTGTATGGTTTCATCCCCGTTTTTATCGAATGAACTTTCTTCAATCATTGCACATTGGATCACCCTCTCTTTTACCTCGGAAGGAGTTGAAGCGTTTCCCATCGGGTTCACGTATACTTTTGATCCCGGATTTCGTACCAAAGCCCAAACAGCCTGACGCAATGCGGTAAAACCGGTATAGTCAAGAAATTTGTAATCCTTATCCCAATTGTATTGATAATCGGTAATTGACATACGTCCGCTATCGGTTAACATATAAACGGTTTTAACCAATTCCGTGTCCCTTAACAATACTTTATTGATCTTGAATGGTGTTATTTCAACACGTTCAGCATTACCGCCGGGCCCGGGTTCCCCTTCCTTATTGGAACAGGCCCATAACGATAGAAGGATAATTAATATGCTTAGTTTCCGCATCATTTTAATGTCATAATAAAGATATTCAAAAAAGTCACAAAAAAAGTTTTTTGTGACTTTTTTGAGATGCTGCCTGGCGGCTTCGCCGGGCAGCATGACAGCTAGTCTAAAGAAAGGCTGTCTTTCGAGGCTTCATAACCTTCGTCTATTTTTAAATTCCCGGTTTTATAAGCTGCGACGGCCAATTCATCGCAACGGTTATTTTCTACATTATCGGCATGGCCTTTTACCCATTTAAATGTGATATGATGTTTATGCTGTACTTTTAAAAAACGCTGCCAAAGATCAACATTCGCTTTTTTCTTAAAGCCCGTTTTTTGCCAGCCATCGAGCCATTTTAAATTTATAGAATCAATCACATATTTTGAATCGGAGTGCACAATCACTTCCGAGGCCGCCTTTTTTAAAGTTTCAATAGCAACAATCACCGATAATAATTCCATGCGGTTATTGGTGGTTAAACGGAATCCTTCGCTCATCTCCTTGCGGTGATGTTTCCATAACATAACAATACCATAACCCCCCGGACCGGGATTTCCGCTAGCGGCGCCATCAGTATATATGTGAATTGTATCCGGCATTCGTTTTTAAATATAGCAAATAAAAAAACCCGCTTCTCTTAGGAAACGGGTTAATATGATCGTACCCTGAGCAGCCTGTGCGTATGCTTGCGCGCGTCGAAGGGTAAAGTTAATGATGAGCTTCTTCTTTTGCAGGTTCTTCTTTCTTAGTTGAATCAGCTACAGCAGCTGTCTCTTCTTTTTCTTCAGCTTCTTCCTCGTGCATGCACTCTTTTCCTGCTTTGCAGCCCTCGCATTCGCCACAACCTTTTTCAGCGTGAGCTGAACATTCTTTTCCTTCTTTGCAACCTTCACATTTTCCGCAACCTTTCATGTCAACAGCACAATGTTCCATTCCTGCAGGATGTTTACTGTGATCGCCCTTCATGCATGCTTCCATGCATTCTTTCGAGCATTCCTGTTTTTCCTCACAACATCCGTGACAAGGATTGCCTAAGCTTACAAAACATAAAATAATAAATACTGCAATAGCGCCTAAAATTAATGGCGCTGTAAATGCCACCGATTTCTTCTCAGGGTGGCCGTTGCTATTATGGTCGTGTGACATGTTTTTTGTTTTTTAGATGCTGTAAAAATAAAATTTAATTGGAATTATTAAAATAGCCCTATTGCTTAATAAACTTAAAGTTTTGAACAGATTTTCCATCGCTCAAGGTACCCGAGTATAAACCTTGCGCCATTTTCGAAATATCGATGCTGTGCTGATTCATCAACTCGTTATTCTGTATTGATTTCTTTACTATTAATTGCCCGGTTGCCGAAAAAATTTCAAGATTCAGCTCTTTGTTTTTCGGAACCACTATATTTAATTCAGTGGTCGCAGGATTTGGATAAATACCCAGGGCAAATTGATTTTCATTTTCTTTAATACCAACAAAAGAACGGGGTACATCACGGTAACGGACTTCATTCGGTATAAAAATTCCGGCAATTAAAGTTCCGTTAACCTCAAAATACGGAACTTTCTCTCCTAAAGTCAACCATTGATAGCTTCTGACATAATTCTGAAATGGTAATTTAAAAAGCGGGGTGGTAATAATAATGGTATCAATTGAATATTGCGTAGTGATGACGCGCAAACAAGGCTGTGTTCCCATTGGTGTACTTACATAACCCCATCCGTCAGCTTCAGTAATTCGGTAACCACCTTTTTTATATACAAAAGGAATTAAGGTTGTAGTGGGGGTAGATAATTTGAAAGTGGTAGAATCACGGTCACCATAATTTAGAGGAAATTTATAAAGCTCGTCTTCGTCAGAATATGTGCCGGCAATCGGAATTCCAATCACAGACATACCGGTACCTTCCGCATTGAAAGAAGTGGTTGATACTTTTTTATAGAAATTATAAACATCCTTAATGCTTAAGGACACAGAACCAAGGGGAATAGCCGGAAGCGGAACGGAGTCCTGAATCTTTTCGCCGTATTTCGGGAAAAAGAAATAAAAGAAATAAGGCGTTGAAAATGACGGAACAAACTGACGCACCATTTGTTTGTTTGTATTCAGTGAATCAAACTTCCACATAAAATTCGCACCGGTTAATGTATAATTGGTGTTTGAACTGTGAAATAAAGAGGTTAAAAGCGGCAAAGACAATCTGGCGCTATCCCCTGAAACAGGCATGTTTGAACTGCTGATGCTTATTTGGGCCTGTGTTAAAAAATTAAGCCCCGCAAAAACTAAAAGTATATATT
>JAHEYE010000188.1 GCA_023251695.1 Sphingobacteriaceae bacterium
TACCGTGTGCTTACGGGAAAATACGATAAACTGAATGCTTTGAACGAACAATTGATGGCCAGACTCGAAAAATTGATGGCCGGAAGTGAAAAAGATAATGCTAAACTTACAGGCGACCTGCAGTCCACTCAAGAGCAACTGTTAAAAAAACAGGATGAATTAATGGGTTTGGAAATGCGTTTGAAAAAACAACAGGCCGAACTTGATGCATTATCGGCCGAATTAAAAAAACGTGAAGCGCGTGTAACAGAGCTGGAAGATGTTTTAAGAAAAAAAGATCAGGCTGCTGCTGATTTGAAAAAGAAATTAAGCGATGCGCTTTTTAGTTTTGAAAACAAAGGTTTAACCATCACGCAAAAAAACGGAAAAGTTTATGTGAGCATGGATGAAAGCTTATTATTTGCCAGTGGTAAAACAGCGGTTGAACCAAAAGGGATTGAGGCTTTGAAAAATGTAGCAAAGGTTTTGGAAAAGGAAGTGGATATTAATGTAATGGTAGAAGGACATACAGATGATGTGCCCATGAAAGGCGCAGGAGAAATAAAAGATAATTGGGATTTAAGCGTGATGCGGGCGACATCGGTTACAAAAATTATGCTCACAGGAACAACTATTGACCCGAAACGGATTACCTCAGCTGGACGTGGAGAATTTTTTCCTTTAGATTCTGCCAAAACCCCGGAAGCAAGAAAGAAAAACAGAAGAACTGAAATTATTTTAACACCAAAGCTCGACGAACTTTTAAAAGTTCTGGGCACTAACTAGCAAAAATTATTATGGGATTCGCAAAAGAATTTAAGGAGTTTGCGATGCGCGGAAGCGTTATAGATCTTGCGGTGGGTGTTGTTATTGGCGGTGCATTTAACGGAATTGTAAAATCGTTGGTTGATGATATTATTACACCGGCCGTGTTGACTCCTGCATTAAAAGCTGCCCATCTTGCCGACTTAGCGCAGTTGGTTATTCCCGGAACCGCGATTAAATACGGTAATTTTATTTCGCAAATACTATCCTTTATTATTGTTGCATTGGTGTTGTTTATGGTTATTAAAGCCATCAACCGAATGAAGAAAAAAGAAGAAGAAACAGCATCTGCTACGCCTGAACCAAGTAATCAGGAAAAACTATTAATTGAAATTCGCGACGCTTTAAAGAAGTAAAACTTAATTAAAAAAAAGCCGCTCAATCGCGGCCTTTTTTTATTTACTTGTAATCTTGAATTCCGTACGACGGTTATTTTGCCTTCCTTCATCGGTATCATTCGTATCAATAGGTTTGGTTTCGCCGTAACCTTTTGATGTTAGCCTGTCGGAAGGAATTCCTTTAGTAATTAAATAATCAACAACCGATTTTGAACGGTTATCCGATAATTTCATATTGTATTCATCAGAACCTTTACTGTCGGTATGTGAACCTAATTCAATTTTAATGGTTGGATTCTCAGTTAGTAATTTAATGAGGCGGTCTAATTCGTTAGCTGATTCGGGACGAATTGTTGCTTTATCAAAATCAAAGAAAATATTTCTCAATACAATTACACTTCCTACTTCTACTTTCTTTAACGCTACATCTTTGTTATATTCAACATAATCAGCATTCATATCGATAATGAAGTTTTCAGAATGGAAAAGATATCCTTCCTTCCGGACTGCGATACCATAGTTTCTTCCCGCTGGTAAAGTTACGAGGTAACGACCCGTTGTACTATTTGATTTAAATGTCGCTAATAATAAATTTTTATCGTTGTCGATTAGATCAATGGATGCTTCTAATACTGCATTTGTTTTTGCATCCGTAATAACTCCTTTTAATAAAGCCATTTTCGGACCTTTGCTTTCCACTGCAGCCTCTGTTTTTAAATTTGAAATAGGATTTGCGGCCATTGCGAGTAACTGATCTTCTGCATTTAATAATGGTTGTTTCTCCGGGCCCAAAATTGTTAACCGGTAAATATCCTGACCACCATACCCTTTTCCACTGGCACTTGCATAAAAAGCATGGCGACCATTAGCTGCCAAAACAAAGAACACATCGTCATCCGGTGTGTTAATCGGAATGCCCATGTTAATTGGCTGTGTCCATTTTCCGTTTTCAAAAGTAGTTTTGAAAATATCGTAACCGCCTATCGATCCTGCGCCTTTTGAAGAATAATACATTGTTTTACCATCAGGCATCATATAAACACCGTCTTCGTCGTAAGATGTATTAATTGGCGGACCAAGGTTAACTGCTCTCTCAAATTTTCCTTTTTCACTAATGGGTGAATAATAAATATCATGTCCGCCTAATCCATCCTTTCTGTCGGTACTTACAAAAAATAATGTTTTGCTATCGTAAGAGAAAGACGCAGAGGCTTCGTGACCATCTGTATTGATTGCTTTTCCTAAATGCTCGGGCTTAGTCCACATCGCTCCCATTAATTCAGATATAAATAAATCCCCGCCTTTAGTGGCTCCATCGTAAGTAACTAGTTTTTGTCCGTCGGGTGATAAGCAGATTGCTGCATTATGTAATTCAAGATTTACCGGTGTCCCGATATTCCTTGCATTGGTCCATTTTTTACCATTCTTAGTTGACATCCAGATATCTTCGTAAGGCAAATTGTCTTCTTCGCTTAATCCGGCGCTAACGCCACCCGGTCGGCGGGAGGTGAACATCATGATACTTTGATCGGCAGTAATCACTGGGGAATAATCGCTATACGAAGAATTAATTTCCGGTCCGACATTATCAATAAAAACGCGTATTGGATTTTTGGCAAGTTCAATTCCTGTTTTACATTCTTCTATTCTCTTGGTCCCCTTTTCAATATCTTCTTTATGCTTGCTGCCGATAGCAGTGATAAATCCCTGATATTCGGTTATCGCGGTTGTCCACTCTGATTTCAGATGATGAACCCATCCGGTATAGTATCTTATCCTTTCATCAACCTGTGGATTTAAATTATAAGCTTTAGTAATGTAATCGTAAGCTTTTCCTTTTTCGTGCGTTTGAAGGTAAGCAACGCCAAGTCTGAAATTAAGAACCGCATTGTTAGGGTTAAAGGCTTGTGCTTTCAAATAATGTGGAATCGCAACAGGATAAACATTGGCTTGATTTAAATCCCAGATAGCATCGCCCTCACGGATTTCTTTTATGACTTCCTTTAATTCATCCTTTCTGTCAGGGAAATTCTTTTTTTCGAATTCAACATTCTGCTGTGCGAAATTGAAAAACGGTAAAGATAAAACCGATAGTATGTAAATTAATTTTTTCATATGTATTATTCGCTACAGTCTCCGTTAATAAATGATTTTGCTGCTGCAACTCCAAGCTCGAAAGCTTTTTTCCAATCCTGACAACTGCCATCTTCTTCCCTTAGCATTTGTCGTGCAATACCGCGGTTATAGTAGGCGGGGCCGTTTTTTGCATTTAGCTGAATTGCTTTATTAGCCATGTCTCTTGCTTTTGCGTACTCTTTAGTTTTAATAAAAACAGAGGCAAGTCCGTTATAGGCTGAAGAGTTATTCGGATCTTTTTTCAGCACTTCCTCAAAATCTGTTTGCGCATTTTTTGTACTGCCATTTTCTAAGCGCGTTGCGCCACGGTTATTTTGTGCGATTAAATATTTCGGATTGGTTTGAAGCGCTTTGTCGAACGACTCGATTGCTTTTGGTAAATTTTTATTTTCGCGGTAAGCTGATCCTAAATTATTATAAATAAATGCCTGACCCGGATCCAAACTGATGGCTTTTTCATAATCAGCAATCGCTCCAGGAAGATCTTTTAAGGCGCGTTTTGCACTGGCGCGGTCGTTATAGGCATAAGCGTAATCTGCTTTTGCGAGAATGGCTTTACTATAACTTTCAACAGCAGCTTTATACTCCTCGGTTTCATACAACAATAAGCCTTTGTAATAACTCGCTTCAGCATGATTTGGGTTTAAGCCGATACATTTATTCAAAGCCACCAACTGAGAATCTTTTTTATTCTCCTCAAAGAAAATTAAACTTTTAGTGAAATAGGCTTCGGCGTTTTGAGGCGTAAGTTTTATCACAGCATTAATATCTGATGTAGCCTCTGTATAACGTTTTGCTCTTGTTAATGCAACAGCCCGGTTAATCAGCGCTTTGTCGAACGTAGGCTTACTGGTAATACTCTTGGTAAAAAAATCAATGGCAGATGTATAATCATTTGCCTTCAGCCTTTCCAGTCCGAAATTATAATCCGCTTCCGCTTGTTGGTCAGGAGTAAGTTGCGATGCTACTTTAACTGTATCTTGCGAAAACAAGTTGTAGCTAAGCGCACACATAAACATAATAAATAGTCTTTTCATGTAGGTTGAATTGTTGTGCCTAAAATACAATTTTTTCTTAGAAACTCCCTATCTTTATCCTAAATCGTTTATGCACAAAAAATTAATTTTTCTACTGATACTTAGTGTGTTATTTTCTAACTGCTCTTTATTTGCTCCGGGACCTAAAAAACTTAACCGCCGATCGCTAAAAAAACATCCGCAATATGATATTGCCATTGTACCAGGGGTTCCGTTCAAGGAGCCCGAATGGGATGGCGCCATGATGTTCCGGATGATATGGGCAGTACACTTGTATAAAAGAGGTTATGTAAAAAATTTGATGATGAGTGGTGGGGCTGTGTATACGCCATACGTTGAGGCGGAGATCATGAAACAATACGCCATCGCCATGGGAGTTCCTGCCGAAAACATTTTTATTGAATCACGGGCGGAACACAGCACCGAAAATGTTTGGTATGGTTATCTTTTGGCAAAACAAAAAGGATTTAAGAGTATTGCTTTAGCAAGCGATCCTTTTCAATCAAAACTCTTGTACCGTTTCGTTAAAAAAAGAACAAAGGGCATGGGGATATTACCTGCTATAATGGATACCACCCGAACCTATTCTCACAAAGCCCCAAGTATAGAGTACAAACATCTTAAGATTGAGAATTTCATTCCGATAACTGAACGTCAGAGTTTCCGGAAACGAATGAGAGGAACGCAAGGCAGGAATATTAATTATAAAGATACAATCTATTAAAAAAGATTGTAGACAAGAAAAGAGGAAAGATAGGCCAGCCCTGTCATATAAAACATTTGAATAAACATCCATTTTTTACTTTTTGTTTCGCGGTACACAACGGCCATTGTGCTCATGCATTGCATGGCAAAAGCATAAAAGACCATCAGCGATAAACAAACGGCTACGTTATATTTCGGTGCGCCGTCATTGTTTTTTTCAAGAACTAATTTTTCGCGGACAGAGCTTATGTTCTCTGCATTGTTAGCGCTATAGATGGTTGCCATAGTGCCAACAAATACTTCACGTGCAGCAAAAGAAGTAATTAGTGCAATGCCAATTTTCCAATCGAAACCTAATGGTGCTATAAAGGGTTCGATTTTTTTTCCGAGAGATCCGGCATAAGAAGCTTCCAGTTTTTCGGATTGCATTTTTTTATTTTCGTCGGAACCCGCAGCATTGTTGGCATATTTCTCTTCAATTATCCGGAATTTGTCGCCTGGACCATGCGAGCTTAAGAACCAAAGCACAATTGAAACAGCAAGAATAATTTTTCCTGCTTCCCACAAAAACACTTTTACTTTTTCAACCACAATCACTCCAATACTTTTCCATTGAGGCATTCGGTAAACAGGTAATTCCATAATGAAGTAACTTTTCCCTTTTGCTTTTACAAGCAGCTTCAGGATAAATGCTGTTGCAAGCGTAGCAACAAAGCCCAACAGGTACATGCCAAGTAAAATAACGCCTTTCAAATTAAAAATTCCAAACAGTGCATCATCGGGAACCATTAATGAAATTAATAAAGTGTAAACCGGTAAACGTGCCGAGCAGCTCATTAAGGGGATGGTGAGAATGGTAATAAGCCTTTCTTTGTAATTGCTAATGGTACGCGTTCCCAAAATAGAAGGCACGGCACAAGCCACTCCGCTCATAATTGGTATTACAGATTTTCCATTCAAACCAAAGTGGCGGAAAATTTTATCCATAATAAAACTAACTCTGGCCATATATCCCGAATCTTCCAAAATTCCAATGAAAAAAAACAATAATGCAATTTGCGGAATAAAAACAACGATGCCGCTTAATCCCGACATAACACCATTAACAAGTAAATCATTCAGTTGTCCGGGCGGAAGTGCATGAGCGGTTTTTTCCATCATAAAAGAAAAACAGTTTTCAATCCATGCCATTGGGAATTCAGCTATAAAGAAAATTGACTGAAATACCACGAACAAAACCAATAACAAAATGCTATATCCGAAAAAAGGATGGGTAATCAGTTTATCCGCTTTATCGGTATTGCGGCGCGTTGTGTTGCCCGGAAGCGTGACGGTTTTAGTAAATATATAATTGATAATTTTATACCGGTAAAGGCTATCTTTTTCCTCGAAAGCATTTAGCTTGTTTTTATATGCTTCTGTCCCTGCAAATTGTTTTGAGATAATATTTTTAAATCCTTCATGTCCGAGTTCGTTAGATTTATTTACATCGTAGAATGAATTTTCTGAAATGACAGCGGAAAAAACACTACTTTTTAATTCTTCGGTCCCTTCTCCGCTTCTTGAATTAACGCACACAATTGATATGCCCAACAAGCGGCTTAATTCTTCTGTATTAATTACTATTCCCAGCTCTTTGGCCTCATCAATCATATTCAGCACAACAACAACCGGAATTTTCAGGTCAATGATTTGAGTTGCTAAAAACAAATGCCGTTTTAAATTAGATGCATCAGTAACAACAACTGCCACATCAATATCGTCACCCAATAAAACTTTACAGGCCACTTCTTCGTCGAGTGATTTTGGATACAAGCTGTAT
>JAHEYE010000189.1 GCA_023251695.1 Sphingobacteriaceae bacterium
TGCTTGAAGGGTTAAGTTTTATTCCTTATCCCCAAAATAATTTAATTACTATGGGCGGAACTATTTATACCTATTCGTGGACCGGGTTCGGATATTCAAATACAGGAATTCTTGATAGAACTTATAAAATGAATATGAGTAATTACAGCGTTATTTCATACTCGACAGGAATCCCTACTTCGTGGGGCGCCGCATCAACACTTATGAAAAACGGGAATTTTTTATATTGTCCCCTTGCATCTGCAAATTCATCAATTATCAGAGTTTTAAGCCCCACATTTACAACAGTAACTACAGCAACAACAATTCCTATTTCGCTTTCTCCCGGATTTGTTTCCGCTGCAGGCGCTGACAGTAATAATGATATTTACCATTTGTTCTCTAATTCAAATAACACCGCTTGGTTTTTGAACAAATATTCTCTGACTACTTATATTATGGATTTGCAAAATTTTCAGGCTCTAAATTTAGTTTACCCAAACCCAGCTACAGAAGAACTTAATATTTCAACTCAATATAAAAACATTACCCGGTTAGAGATTTTTGATATTACCGGAAAAAAGATTTGTCAACCGGAAACCTCACTAAAAATAAAAATCCGAGATTTAAATCCCGGATTTTACATTTTAAAAGTTTATGAATCTGAAACCTCCCACAGTTTCAAGTTCATAAAACAATAATTTTACTTAGTCGCCAATTTTTTGTAGCGCGGTCGCTTAGGTTCAACATTACCCAAACGTTTTTTACGGTTCTCTTCGTATTCGGTGTATCCACCTTCAAACCAATACACACTGCTGTCGCCTTCAAAGGCTAAGATGTGAGTACAAACTCTATCTAAAAACCAACGGTCGTGACTAATAATTACACCACAACCCGCAAAGTTTTCTAATGCTTCCTCTAATGCACGAAGTGTATTTACATCCAAGTCGTTGGTAGGCTCATCTAATAATAAAACATTACCACCTTCTTTTAAAGCTAAAGCTAAGTGTAAACGGTTTCTTTCCCCACCCGATAATACACTACATTTTTTTCCCTGATCTGCACCATTAAAATTGAAACGGGAAATATAAGCGCGTGAGTTAAATGATTTTCCTTCTACTAATAAGTTATCCAATCCCCCACTCACTACATCGTAAACTGTTTTACCGGGGTCAATATCTTTATGCGTTTGATCTACATAGGAAATTTTTACTGTTGGTCCCACTTTAAAGTCACCACCATTTGCTTTCTCCAGAGCCATAATCATTTTAAATAATGTGGTTTTACCGGCACCGTTTGGACCAATTATACCAACAATACCCGCAGGTGGTAATTTAAAGTTTAAGTTTTCGTATAAGAGTCGGTCGCCATAACCTTTTGATACATTAATAGCTTCAATAACTTCAGAACCCAGGCGCGGACCGTTAGGAATAAATATTTCCAATTTCTCTTCTTTCGATTTCACATCTTCGTTCAACATTTTTTCGTAGTTAGCTAAACGTGCTTTTTGTTTAACTCCTCTACCCTTTACACCCTGACGAACCCAATCTAACTCGCGCGCTAATGTTTTCTGACGTTTACTCTCCGTTTTCTCTTCTTGTTTTAAACGTGCACCTTTTTGTTCTAACCAGCTTGAGTAATTTCCTTTCCATGGAATACCTTCGCCTCTGTCTAATTCTAAAATCCAACCTGCAACGTTATCCAAGAAATACCTGTCGTGGGTTACGGCAATAATTGTTCCCTTATAATTTTTTAAATGTTGTTCTAACCAATCCACACTCTCAGCATCCAAGTGATTGGTAGGCTCATCTAATAATAAAATATCCGGTTCCTGAATTAACAAACGACATAAAGCAACGCGACGACGCTCTCCACCCGATAATATTTTTACAGACGTATCGCTTTCCGGACAACGTAAAGCATCCATCGAACGCTCTAAACGATTGTCCAGATTCCATAAATCATTATTATCAATTAATTCCTGTAATTGCGCCTGACGGTTAATTAACTTCTCCATTTTATCGGGGTCGTTAATTATTTCTTCATCCATGAATTTATTATTCACTTCTTCAAATTCATTCAGAATATCAACATGTTTTTGGGCGCCTTCACGGACAATTTCAATTACAGTTTTAGTTTCATCCAATTTTGGTTCCTGCTCCAACATCCCAACTGAATAACCCGGCGATTGATGGATCTCACCAATATAATCTTTATCCATACCCGCCATAATGCGAAGTAAAGTTGATTTACCCGAACCGTTTAAACCCAATACGCCAATTTTAGCGCCGTAGTAAAACGAAATATAAATATCTTTTAAAACCTGTTTTTGAGGAGGGTGAATTTTCGAAACATTCACCATACTGAATATTATTTGTCTTCCTTCGTCTGCCATAATTGTAAAATTTGAGAGGCGAAGATAGTAAAAAGATTAGTTTTTAGGGAAATAAACGGGGTGTTTTTGATTGTATTTACTAATAAAACGCATGGCCTGTTCTTTCTTTTTTTTGTGGGACAAAGCCATGAATTCGTTATAGATTTCGGTATCCTTTTTTAATAATTCCTGAAGGTTTTCGAGCGTAAAATCAACCCTATTACCTGTATGAAAATCCATCAGATAATCCCTGATTTCCTTGGCATTAGTCGTTGAATTTCCCACGGGTCCGTTAATAAAAGCATTATACCCCGGAGAGGTATAGGTAACCGGAACTGAGGCCATGAAAAAGCTAATAGCTCCGAAATTCGTAATCCGGAAAAACCACTTATTGCTATTGAGATAAATAACATTATTTTGACAAAACCCCCATACTTTTTCGGATTGGATATGTGCCTTGCTGCCATCGCGTTCAATAAACTCAATATTATCCTCCTCGATAAGCTTACTGTAAAATTCGAGCTGGTCTTTATTGATGTCGGTATTGATCTTCTCTTTCGGAATAGGCCAATTATGGCGGAAATCCTGATATGTTAAATAAAGCCCTTCATAAAGAAGGAAATCATTGGAAAAAGCAACCGAATCGGCCTGTGAAAACAGCCTTGAAAACAGAAGAAAGAATGCGGTAATTAAGTTGAAACGCATATTAGGCAAAGATGATTATTTTTTTTAATTTTATACGTATTAAAACCAATTGAGATGCAACGTATCCTCTACTTTTTATCATTTATTGTATGCCTTAACGCGTATTCGCAAAATAACGTTAGCAACGCCCTCAAAAGCCATATCTATAATAATGATTTCCCTTCGGCAAACTTTAACGTTTTGGTTGAAGGTGATATGCAAAAACTGAAAGCCGCAGAGAAATCTCTTGGAATCAGAATAAAATATATCTCAGGTAATATTGCCTCCATTAGCGCCAACGTAAATAGTATTGCTGCTTTAATTGAAAGTAAAATTGCAACTTATATCGAATACATAGAACCTCATAATAAACCCCTTAACGATTCAATGATTTACCGTAACCGTATCAAACCTGTAAGACTGGGTACTTCCCCACTCTTGGCTGCTTACGATGGTACAGGGGTAACTGTCGGGATTATTGATACAGGTATTGATTTCGCTCATCCTGATTTTAAAGATGCATTGGGTAACACAAGAATTAAATTTATCTGGGATCAAACCGTTGCTTCCCCTACTAATATTCCCATGCCTTTCGGATACGGACAAGAATGGACAGCCACACAAATTAATGCTGCTGTTTGTACACATTCTGATCTTGCCTGGTGGGGACACGGAACCGGTGTAAGTGGAATTGCTGCAGGAAATGGTTTAGCAAACGGAACGCATGAAGGAATTGCTTCGAAAGCCGATATTATCGTGGTTGCACTCGATTTCTATTCATCCGGACCAATTATTTCAGATGCTGTTCAATACATCGTTAATAAAGCTACAGCTTTAGGTCAGCCTTTCGTAATTAACGCGAGTGTTGGTGATTATTATGGCAGTCATGACGGAACGAATACAGAATCAAAATTAATTGAATCGATGATTGCAAATATTCCCGGCCGTGCAATGGTTGCCGCAGCAGGAAATGGTGGAAATGTAAAATTCCATACAAAAAACAATGTGATTCCAACTGACACTAATTTTACCTGGTTACAAAACACTTCCGGTCCGTTGTACTATTGGTACTATGCCGATACATTGCAAATAAAAAACGTAAAATGGTCGGTTGGTGCCAACAACCCTAATTCATTCAATAATTTAGGAAATATTAATAGTTTCAAGAACTACAATTACAACTATTCGGTTAAGAATGATACGGTTTGGAATGGTTTGAACCGGATTGGTAAGATCCAGAGCATCGCAAGTATTAATCCGTATGGTGTTTACGAATTATTTGTAACAATCACTCCGGATAGCGCCGGTTATCTCTGGAGAATTGAAAGCACCGGTACCGGAACATTTAGTGCTTGGAATTTTGATTTTGTGTCTTCAGGTTTACCAACTGCTGCTCAATATCCTAAAATTACCAAATATACTATGCCGGATACTGTTTCCTCGATGGTAAGTAGTTTTCAGTGTAGTGATGATATTATCACCGTAGCCAATTACATTAACCGTAAAGCTTATCTCGATGTAAACAGCGTTATGCAAATTATTCCTGAGAATGCAGGAGAATTAGCAAATAACAGTAGTTGTGGTCCGACCCGCGATAACCGTATAAAACCGGAAGTGGCTGCAACAGGAGGCTGTATCTTAACTTGTTTACCAATGGGTATGCAGGCGAATCAGATCAGTTCAGCACCTACTTCAGTTGCACAGGGAAGTTTTCATGTGACCAGTGGAGGAACATCAGCAGCATCGCCGGTGGTTGCCGGATTAGCAGCTTTATTTTTACAGGCACATCCAACATACAATAATAAACAAGTTCGGCAAGCTATTATAAATTGTACCTACAGTGATGGCTGGGAAGGCGTTTTACCTAATAATAAATTTGGTTACGGTAAATTAGACGGCTTTAGTACTTTTACCTGTGCTTTAGCAACCGGCATTGATAACAAAAACGTACTAAATAATGCTAATGTTTATCCGAATCCTTTTAATAAAGAAGTGAAGGTTAAATTAGAGAAAAAAATGAGCGGTGAGGTAAGTGTTTATAATGCAATAGGCGAATTGATCTTTAAGGACAAATTCAATTCTGACGAATATGTTTTAAACAGGAGCATTATGAAAGCTGAGGGCGTTTATATTATCAAAATCAAATCTCCGTCTTTCGAAGAGAATTATAAAATAATTGCTACTGATTAACAATGCGCATTGCATCCAATAAGCTGCAGGACATTTTAAATTTTTACAACAGCGAATTAACTTCTGTTTACGACACAGAGGAACTCCGCGTTTTGATTTCACAAACATTTGAGCATTATCTGGGCTATCCTTCCGCTGAAATGGCTTTGAAAAAACAGGAGAATCTTAACCAAAGTGATGTTTTAAAACTTTATGATTGCTGTAAGGAACTTAAAAAAAATATTCCGCTTCAGTATGTTTTAGGCGAGAGTATTTTTTATGGATTAAAATTTAAAGTTAATTCAAGTGTTTTAATCCCGAGGCCTGAAACAGAAGAGTTAGTTGATTTGATTCTGAAAGACTGCAAAAAATTAAACGAAACAACATTAGATATTCTCGATATAGGTACTGGCAGCGGCTGCATTGCGGTTACATTAAAAAATAAATTACCGGAAGCGAATGTTTCATCCATTGATATTTCGGAAGATGCATTATTAGTTGCACAGCAAAATGCAATTCAAAATAACACAACAGTATTATTTAAGCATGCCGATATTTTGAAGAATGAAGCCGGATATATTTTAGATAATTATGATATAATCGTCAGTAATCCGCCATACATCGCAAAAAAAGAAGCTGATCAAATGCACGAAAGGGTAAAAAATAATGAGCCTTCTATTGCTTTATTTGTGGATAGTAATGATGCGACTGTTTTTTATAAACGTATTATTGAATTATGTAAAGAACATTTGAATCCGGGAGGCTCTCTTTACTTTGAATTAAATCCTTTATTTGCCAATGATGTGAAAGACATTGCCATAAAAAATAATTTATTTAAGGAAGTTGCCTTATTAAAAGATATGTCGGGCAATGTCCGCTTTTTAAAAGCTATTAAACATGAATAAGATTTTATCTTTAATATTTCTTTGTGCATTCTTAAATCTGACTTCTCAAATAAAAGTTGAATCGCACACCGATACACCGCCTTCTAACATTGGCGGAAAAACACAACTGGAATATGTGATTTACACCCAACTGTTTGTTCCGCCAAAATTAATTTGGGCCGACGATAAAACAATTATAATTTATTTTACAGTAACAAAAGAAGGCAAAGCCATTGATCCGTTTTTTAAAGATGCATATGATACTTATTATCAAAACGAAAGTAAGCGGATTCTGAATTTTTTATTATTTGAACCGGGAAAAATTGGCGGCGTTACCGTTGATTCTTATGGCTCCATTACAATGGTTTTCAATGGTGAGAAATACAAAGAGAGTTTAAAAGAACGCAAAAAACTAAAGGGCATTTTGTCAAATCCACAAGACAGCTCATTTGTTATTTATGAAAACGCGGATAAGTCGCCCGAATTTTGGAAAGGGGACGATGAACTCCCTTCATATGTTTTAGATAATCTGGATTATCCAAGCGTGGCTAAAACGCAAAACATTGAGGGAACTGTTCAGTTAAGTTTCATTGTTGAAACAAATGGATTTGTAAGTAACATTAAAGCAATTAAAGGAGTAAATGGAGGTTGCAGCGAAGAAGCCATACGCGTGCTACAAAACACTAAATGGAAGCCCGCCGTTAAAGGTGGAAAGTTTGTTCGCTACAAAATGGCTTATCCGATTACTT